>JANLSF010000290.1:0-2809 GCA_031362285.1 Gemmatimonadota bacterium
CAGGCACTCGGGGTCGAGGTCCGACGACAGGTCGATCGCCAGCATCCCGGCGAGGTAGCTTGACAGCGAGTCGCGTGCGAACAGCGCCTTGAGACCAGCGACGCCATCGCCGATCCGCCCTCCGGCCCAGCTCACGTAGAAGTGCCAGTACCAGGTGGCACCCTGCGTCGAGCCGGCGTTGAGTTGCATGCCGCGCTTGAACGCCAGGGCGGTCCGGTCGCGCTGCTCCCACTCGAACAGCAGGGTGGCCATGCCGAGCGCGCAGTGCGCTTCCGCGAGGTCCGGCGCGCAGCGCACGGCCTCCTCCGCCGCATGCATCGCCTTGGCGCGCGCCAGCTCCGGGGTGATGAGCGAATAGTAGCCGAGCATCACGTGCCCTTCCGCGAGTCCGGCCCAGGCCGGCCCGTACTGCGGGTCGTGGGCGAGCGCGCGCTCCATGCACGCGATCCCCTCGGTGATGGCGGTGCCACGCCGCGCGAGCAGGGCGCGCCCCTTCACGAATGCCTCGTAGGCCTCGATGGACCGCGTGGCCCGCTGCTGCCGCCCGGGCTGATTGCTCACGAGCGTCGCCTTGAGTCGCCCGGCGATCGTCCGCGCGATCTCGTCCTGCAGGTCGAACACGTCCTCGATCTCGCGGTCGTACCGGTCGGACCAGCGCTGGTAGCCGTCGGCGGTGTCGAGCAGCTGCGCGGTGATGCGCACGCGCTTCCCCGAGCGGCGCACCGAGCCGTCGAGCACGGTGCGCACCTTGAGCTGCTCGCCGATGGTGCGGAGGTCCGGGCGCTTCCCCTTGAAGGAGAAGCTCGAGGTCCGCCCCGCCACGCGGAGCTCTGGCACCTGCGCCAGCGCGGTCAGGATCTCCTCGGTGACGCCGTCGCAGAGGAACTCGTTCTCCGGGTCGCTCGAGAGGTTCGCGAACGGCAGCACGGCGAGCGAGCCCTCGGGTGCCTCGCCAGCCAGCGCCGACGGCGCCACATCGGGCTCGGTGAGCGCCGCGGCGAACTCGGCCGCCGAGTCGAACCGGTCAATAGGCGTGCGAGAGAGCGCCTTCTGCAGCGCGCGCGCCACCGGGCGCGGGACGCCCTCGCGGAGCGCCGTCACGTCGGCCGGGGTCTGCACGAACCGCTTGGCGATCACCGACTGCGCCGTGGGCCCCGTGAACGGCGGCTCGCCCACGAGCATCTCGTAGAACACGCAGGCCAGCGAGTACAGGTCGCTCCGGCCGTCCACCGCGTCGCCGGCGGCCTGCTCCGGGCTCATGTACGCCGGCGTGCCGACGCTCATCCCGGTTTGCGTGAACGTTTCGCCCTCGACCGCGCTCAGCGCCTTGCCGATGCCGAAGTCGGCGACGAGCGCGTGCCCGTCCTGCAGCAGGATGTTCTCGGGCTTGATGTCGCGATGGACGATGCCCTGACGCGCCGAGTGGTCGAGCGCCCCGGCCACCTCGGCCGCGATCCGCACCGCCTCGGCCACCGGCAACTGCGATAGCTCGTTCAGCCGGTCGCGCACCGAACGGCCGGCCACGAGCGGCATCACGTAGTACAGGGCGCCGCCCGCGTCGCCGCTGTCGAACAGGGGCAGGATGTGCGGGTGCGAGAGCCGCGCCGCAAGCTGGATCTCGCGCAGGAAACGGTCCGCGCCAAGGGTGGCCGCCAGTTCCGCCTTCATGACCTTGATCGCCACGTCGCGGTCGTGCTTGAGGTCGCGCGCGAGGTAGACGGTCGCCATGCCGCCCTGCCCGAGCTCGCGCTCGATGCGGTAGCGGTCGGCGAGGGCGGCCCCGAGCGCCTGCGGCATGTCGCTCATCGCTTCCCCTCCGCCTTCTGCGCCTGCGCGCGCGCGAACGCGGCGAGCCAATGCTGCATCACCACGATCCGCACGCCGGCCGCCGTCACGGGCTCGGTCATCACCATCCGCCCCGTGGCCCGGTCCACGTCCCACCCGGTGCCGAGCGTCCGAGCGGTGATCACGTCCTCGGTGGCGCCCACAGTGAACGTCGCCCCCGGCGTCACGTGCACGGCGCGGATCGCGGTGGCGTCGGCGTTCTGGTAGTAGATCGTGCGCCCATCGGCGGACCAGCGCGCCTGCTGGCCGCCCCCCGACGACACCTTCCAGTCGCCACCGACATCGGCCGAGGGGAAGCGGCGCACGTGGACTTCCGCTCCGCCGGACTCGAACGACGTGAAGGCGGCCCACTGGCCATCGGGAGAGACCGTGGCGCCGAACTCGCCCCACTGCCCCGTGAGGTAGGCGCGCGGTGGCGCCAAGGTCGCGGGGTTCACGACGCCGGTGCTGCCGCCACCGACGCGCCCCCCGAGTGTTCGCGCCGCCATGTTGTTGGAATACACGAGCATGGTGTCCGACGGCCAATCGCTGGCATGCTGGTCGTTCGGCACGCGCGGCATGCGCACGGGACGCGTGCTGCGGTCCACGGGCTGCACGAACAGGTCCTCGGCGTCCGTGTCCGGGCCTTCGGCGGTGAAGGCGAGGCGGGACCCATCGGGTGACCACACCGGCGCATGCCCGCCCCCCTCGACGGTGAAGCGCGTGAGCGCGCCACTCGCGAAATCGTAGATCGCGGTGTGCCGGTTGGTGCCGCGCGCCGCTCCGATGGTCAGCGCGAGTTGCTTCCCATTCGGCGAGAAGCGCGCGTAGCTCAGCACCTTGGCCGCCAGCGGGAGGGTGTCCAGCTTGCCGCGCGCATCGCGTATGAGGACGCGGTGCTCCGCATCAACCCCGGCGCGATACACCAGCATGCCGCTCCGCGTGACCACGAAGGGCGCCACGCCACCGTTCGGCGCCAGGTCGA
>JANLSF010000712.1:0-2863 GCA_031362285.1 Gemmatimonadota bacterium
GTCGCTCCTTCCCGGCGACAAGGACACGAGCTGGGAGGACATCATCGCCGCCACCGACCGGGGGATCGCCATCATCGGCGACGGCTCCTTCTCGATCGACCAGCAGCGGTTCAACGCGCAATTCGGCGGCCAGCTGTACTACGAGATCAAGGGGGGCAAGATCGTCGGCATGCTGAAGGACGTGGCCTACCAGATGCGGACCCCCGACTTCTGGGGCGCGCTCGACATGCTCGGCGGCAAGAGCTCGTACTTCCTCGGCGGCGCCTTCGGCGACGGCAAGGGGCAGCCCGCGCAGTCGAATGCGGTCAGCCATGGCTGCGTCCCCACGCGCCACCGGAGCATCAACGTCATCAACACGGGGAGGCAGGCATGAGCCGCCCGGTTTCCATGCTCGACGAGGCGCGCGTCATCTCGCGCAGCGAGGCCGAGGCGCTGGCGAAGAAGGTGCTGGCGATGAGCACCGCCACCGAGACCCGCGTGAGCATCGGATCGTCGGAGCGCGGCAACACGCGCTTCGCGGTCAACCAGATCTCCACCGCAGGAGACAATCGCGACCTGACGATCAACGTGCGTTCGGTGGTGGGCAAGCGCGTGGGCAATGCGAGCAGCAACCGGCTCGACGATGCCGGGCTGCGGGCCGTGGTCGAGGCGTCGGAGCGGCTCGCGAAGCTGAGTCCGGAGGACCCGGAGCTGATGCCCGAGCTCGAGCCGCAGCAGTACCAGGAGGGACGCGGCTGGTCGGACAACACCGCGAGGCTCGAACCGGGCACGCGGGCCGCGATGGTCGCGAAGATCACCGAGCCGGCGCGCGCGGCCGGCCTCGTGTCCACGGGCTACCTCGAAACGCGCGTCTCCGCGCAGGCGATCGCCAATTCGCGGGGCCTGTTCGCGTACGCTCGCGATTGCGACGTCGCCCTCACGACCACGGTGCGTACCGCCGATGGCTCGGGGTCGGGGTGGGCCGGCGCCTCGTCGAACGACACAGGGCGGATCGACGCCGCGGCGCTCGGCGCGCGGGCGATCGAGAAGGCGCGACGCTCGGTGGGTGCGGTGGCCGTGGAGCCGGGTCGGTACACGGTCGTGCTCGAGCCCACCGCGGTAGGCAACCTCGTGCAGCTCATCGCCGGCGCGGCCGGTGCCCGCAATGCCGACGAGGGGCGCTCGTTCTTCTCCAGGGCGGGGGGCGGCACCAAGGTTGGCGAGAAGGTGGTGGACGAGCGGGTGACGCTCACCTCCGATCCGTTCGACCCCGAGTCGCTCGGTGCGCCGTTCACTGGCGAGGGATTGCCCACGCGCGCCGTGACGTGGATCGAGAACGGCGTCGTCAAGAACCTGAACTACGACCGCTACTGGGCCAAGAAGCAGGGGAAGGAACCCACGGGCGCGACCGGCGGTTTCGGTGGCGGCGTGCTGCGCATGTCGGGCGGCACGGAGTCGCTCGAGCAGCTGATTGCCGGCGTGACGCGCGGATTGCTGGTCACCCGCTTCTGGTACATTCGACCGGTGGACCCGCGCACGATCCTGTTCACCGGGCTCACGCGCGACGGCACCTTCCTGATCGAGAACGGCAAGGTGACGAGGCCGGTGCGCAACCTCCGGTACAACGAGTCGCCGATCTTCATGCTCAACAACCTCGAGGCGATGGGACGGCCCGAGCGCGTGAGCGCGAGCGAGAGCGGAAATGCCGGGCCGGCGATCGTCGTGCCGCCGATCCGGTGCCGGGACTTCAACTTCACGAGCTTGAGCGAGGCGGTGTAGCGGCGCTCGCCTCCGTATGTCTGGCGGTGGTCTGAGGTGACCACGTTCACCACAGAGGCACAGAGGCACGGAGAAGGGCGAGGAACGGCAATGGCTTTCCTGGGGGCCCGATCGTCGAGTGATGGCGACCGGGCCCCTGATGCGTTTCGTTCCTCTCGCTGTCCTCCGTGCCTCCGTGCCTCGGTGGTGAAAGCCGTCGCCTTGCTCCCGTCCGCTGGCCATTGCCGCATATTCTCCGAATGCCCAGTCGCCTCTCTCGCCGCTCCTCTCGCGCGCTCATCATCACGCTGACGGCGCTCCTCGCCGCGCCGGCCGGCGCGCAGCGCACTGCCGAACGGTTCACCGACTGGACGCGGCGCCCCTTCCCCGCGGCCGAGTACGCGGCCAGGCGCGCAGCGCTCGTCGCCGCCACGGCGCGCACCGGTGGGGGCATCGTGCTGGTGCCGAGCGGGGCCGGCGTCTCCGGCGGCGACTCGTTCCGACAGAGCGACGGCTTCCTCTACTTCACGGGACTCGAGCTTCCGCAGTCGGTGCTCTGGCTCGATGCGGATCGCGGCACCGCGATCCTGTTCCTCCCTGATCGCGATCCGCGCTGGGAGAGCGCGACCCGCCCGAACGACTTCCCGGGGCGCGCGCTGGGCAGCGATCCCGCCGTGCGCGCATTCGCCGCCATCGACAGCTTCGCCCCGATCGAGTCGCTGGCTCCCGCGCTCTCGCGTCTGGAGCGCGCCGGCGGCCGCGTCTGGGTCGACCTGGGCGACGACGGCATCGCGCGACGGCCGCGCGTGATCCCGCAGGAAGGGTTCACGCCCGAGCGCGAGATGGCGCTGGCGCTGGTCGCGGAATACCCGGGGCTTCTGGTGCAGGGCAACCATGCGGTGGTCGCGTCGTTGCGCATGATCAAGTCGCCGAACGAGGTGGCGGCCATTGCGCGCGCCGTCGACGCGGCCGCGGCCGCCATGCGCGCGGTTGTGCCGGCGGCGACGCCGGGCGCCACCGAGTGGGCGCTCATCGGCGCCTACGAGGGGGCCTGCCGCCGTGCGGGAGCCCAGCGGCTCCCCTTCACCCCCATCATCAAGTCGGGGCCCAACGCCCTCTGGCCCTG
>JANLSF010000322.1:0-3808 GCA_031362285.1 Gemmatimonadota bacterium
ACGACGAACGCGAGCGCGCGGCCGTCGGGCGACAGCGTCGGTAACAACGCGCGGGCAGTGCCGGCAATCGGCGACGCGGTGCCAAGGTCGGTGCGGAGTTGCCACAGTCGCGTCGCACTGTCGTGGGGGCTGGTGTACACCAGCAGCCGCCCGTCCGCGGAGAGGTCGAATGAGCGCAACGTTGCGTCAAACTGATCGCGGCCACTGACGACCGGCGCGCTGTCGGGCACGGTGATCGTGTAGAACCGCGGCTCACCGGAGCCTGCTGGCCGCGGCCTCGATGCGCTCCACGCCCATCCCGCGAATGCGAGCGCCGCGAGCACGAAGCCGGCCATCGTCGTCGCTCGCTGTCGGCGGGCGCGTGTCGGCGAGGATACCGCGCCCACCAGCGTCGCATTCGTGTACGCGGGATTCCCCAGCGCCTCGCTGAATGCCTTCGCGCTCTCGAAGCGGTCGGCGGGCAGTTTTTCGAGCGACGTCGCCACCGCTGCCGCCACGTTCGGCGGCACCGACTTCCGGTGCTTCGTCACCACCTCCGCGGGCTCGGTGATGATCTTCATGATGATCTGCTGCGCCGAGCCGCCGAGGTGCGGCGGTTGCCCGGTGAGCATCTCATACAACACGCTGCCGAGCGAGTACACATCGCTGCGCGCGGAAATGTCTTTCTCCGCCGTGGCCTGCTCGGGACTCATGTAGTGCGGCGTGCCGAGACTCAGTCCCGTCTCGGTCATGCGGCCACCGGCCGCCGCGCTCACAGCGATCGCGATGCCGAAGTCCGCTACCATAGCGTGTCCGCCGTGCAGCAGGATGTTCTCCGGCTTCACGTCGCGGTGCACGATGCCGTGCTCGTGCGCGTAGTGGAGCGCGTCGAGCACTTCGCGCGCGATCCGCACCGCCTCGTCCACCCCCAGCTGCCGCTCCCGGGTGATCCGTTCGCGCAGCGTCTCCCCTTCCACGAGCGGCATCACGTAGTACAGGAAGCCGTCGGCGGTGCCGCTGTCGAACAGCGGCAGGATGTGCGGATGCTGCATGGCCGCGGTGGTCTTGATCTCCTGCACGAACCGGTCGGCGCCGAGCACCGCGGCCAGTTCGGGCTTGAGGAGCTTGAGCGCGACCTTGCGGTCGTGCTTCAAGTCCTGGCACAGGTACACGGACGCCATCCCGCCCTCGCCGAGGTGGCGCTCGATGCGGTAGCGGCCGGCGAGGGCGGTGTTGAGGCGCTCGGTCTGCTGGGTCACGCTGGGCCGGGGAGGGGAGGCCGCGCCGTGCAGGAAGGGCCGAACATAGGGCCCATGCGCCACTGCGGCCAGTATTCGCGGGCCCCACAGCGAAGCCCCGCCGAGACGATAAGTCCCGACGGGGCTTCGCGTTGCCACTGTGTGTTCAGTGGGCCATCGAGGAGTTGAACCTCGGACCTCACGCTTATCAGGCGTGCGCTCTAACCACCTGAGCTAATGGCCCTGCTTCCCTGCCTCAAACCGCCTCCGCAGAGCCTCAAATTCTAATACCGCGCCACCCCCCATTCAAGCCGACCGGCACCCCCCGCGCACTCCTTCGGGGCGCCGCTCGCCCGCCCCTGACGCCCCGCTGACGGCGGCCCCCGAACGCGTGGCCCGCCCCTCCTCGGCAGCGTACCATTCCACACCGGGCGCCCGCCAGACGCTCCCCGTCGGAAATCCCGCCCAGCACACGCCGTGATCCTCTCCGAAACCCTCGGCGTCGCCTTCGACGCCCTCCGCGCCAACAAGCTCCGATCCCTCCTCACCATGCTCGGCATGGTGATCGGCGTCGGCGCGGTCATTGCCATGGTCGCCCTCGGCAACGGCGCCGCCAACGCGGTCAAGAAGCGCATCGCGGCCTTGGGCACCACCGTCCTCCAGATCAACCCCAACCGGGCCATGCAGGGGGGCGTCGCCTCGTTCAACACCGTCAAGCTCACCATGCACGACGTGGACGCCATCACCGAGCGCGCCCACAACGTCGTCGCCGTGAACATGCAGCAGGACCGGCGCCTGCAGGTGCAGTGGCGAGCCAGGAACGCCAGCATCCAGGTCACCGGCACGGCCGCCAACTTCCTCGCCGTCCGTGCCTTCCACCTCGCCGCTGGCCGCATGTACGACCGCACCGACGAGGCCGCCCGGCGCAATGTGGCCGTCCTGGGCGGTGCCGCCAGCGAGTTGCTGGGAGTCCCCGACGGCGCCCGACTCATCGGTGAACGGATCCGCATCTCGGGCCTCACCTTCACCGTCATCGGCGTCCTCGAAGCCAAGGGCGCCACCGGCTTCGGCGACGGCGACGAGCAGATCCTCATCCCGTTCGCCACCGGCCGCTCGCGCGTCTTCGGCACCGACCGGATCAACGACATCTGGGTCCTGGGCGCCTCCGAAGACTCCCTCGACGCCGCGATGGCCGAGGTGCAGTCGGCCATCCGTCGATCGCACCGGCTCCGCCCCGGCGCCCCCGACGACTTCACCGTGCGCAACCAGGCCGACATGCTCTCCACCCTGAGCGCCACCAATCAGGCCTTCACCGCACTGCTGGCCGGCGTGGCCGGGGTGAGCCTCCTGGTCGGCGGCATCGGCATCATGAACATCATGCTCGTGGCCGTCACCGAGCGCACCCGCGAGATCGGCGTCCGCAAGGCGCTGGGCGCCACCCGGCGCGACATCCTGCTCCAGTTCCTCATCGAGGCCATCGTGCTCTGCATCGTGGGCGCGGGCCTCGGGGTGGCCTTGGGCGTAGTCTCTGCCTGGCAGTTCGAGGTCAACCTCGGCTGGGACACCGCCGTGGCCCCGTCGTCGATCCTCGCCTCGGTTGGCGTGGCGACCCTCACGGGCCTCATCTTTGGGGTCCTCCCTGCCCGCCGCGCCGCCCGGCTCGACTGCATCGAGGCACTCCGCGCCGACTAGCCAAGCGCGCGGCGCGACCGCCCCTCCTCCGAACGCCCCATGGCCTTCCTCTCCGATCCCGCCGTCTGGCTGGGACTGCTCACGCTCTCGGCCCTCGAGATCGTCCTCGGCATCGACAACATCATCTTCATCTCGATCCTCGCCGGGGCGCTCCCCGAGGAACAGCGAGATCGCGCCCGCAAGCTCGGCCTCATGGCCGCCTTCGTGTCGCGCGTGCTGCTGCTGCTCTCCCTCGGTTGGCTGGTGGGGCTCACCGCCCCGATCGTCGACGTGGGGCCGGTGCACCTCTCGGGACGCGACCTCGTGCTGCTGGTCGGAGGCCTCTTCCTCATCGGCAAGGCCACCCACGAGATCCATGAGAAGCTCGAAGGGCCCGAGGGGACGGAGGCGACCGGCGGCACGAGGAAGAAGATGCCGGCCTTTGGCGCCGTGATTGCCCAGATCATGATCATCGACATCGTCTTCTCCCTCGACTCGGTGATCACCGCCGTGGGGATGGTCTCGCAGGTGAGCATCATGATCGCCGCCAACGTCGTCGCCCTGCTCTTCATGCTCGGCTTCTCCGGGGCAATCTCCGCGTTCGTGGACCGGCATCCCACCATCAAGGTGCTGGCCCTCTCCTTCCTGATCATGATCGGCGGCAACCTGGTGGCCGAGTCGTTCGGCGTGCACATCCCCAAGGGGTACACCTATTTCGCGATGGCCTTCTCGATTGGGGTGGAAATGATCAACCTCCGGGTCCGGGCCAAGCTGGCGCCGCTCAAGCTCCGGAACCCGCCGCCCGAGGTGTAGCCACGGCCATGGACGACCTCGCGCCGCGACGCTCGGCGGGACTCCGCGGCATCCAGTGGGTGCTGCTCGACGGCGCCCTGCACTTCGTGGGCGAGTTGCGCGGCGCC
>JANLSF010000325.1:0-3300 GCA_031362285.1 Gemmatimonadota bacterium
GAGGCACGGAGGACGGCGAGAACGGCAGGACAATCTTGGGGGCCCACACCGGAACGTCAGGCGTGGGCCCCCAATGATCTTGTCCTTCTCGCCCTACTCCGTGCCTCGGTGCCTCTGTGGGGGAGCTCTCGTGCTACTTCACCCCATCGAGGTGCCTGCGGAGGGCCGCCGTCACCAGCTCGCCTTCCTCGATCGACGATGAGTGCCCGGCCCGCGGGATCTTCACGAGCGTGGCCCCGGCAATGGCCGCCGCGATCCGCTCCGACTTGGCCGGGACCGTGGCCCGGTCCTCCTCCCCCACGATCACGGTCGTCGGGCACTTGATCTTGCCCAATTCGGCGGCGATCGGCGCGCGCTCGATCACGCCGTTCACCGCGCGCCAGATGGACCGCCGATTGGCGCGCAGCTGCGCCTCCCAGTGCTGGCGCTCGGCGGCGCGCCTCGCCTCGGACAGGAACGGACCGCCGAACATCACCTGCATCACCGGCTTCACGATCAGCGACGGTCCGAGCAGCCGCCACGTCCAGTTGAGCCGCGTGTACCTGGGGATGTTCTCCTCGGGCTCGGCCTCGGCGGAGGTCTCGAGCAGGATCAGGCTGCGGAGCAGGTCGGGGCGCCGCGCCGCCAGGCGCATGCCGACGAACCCGCCCATGGAGAGTCCCGCGAAGTGGCAGGGCCCCACCTTGAGCTGCTCGAGGAGGGCGGCGGCGTCCTCGTAGACCGTCTCGATGGAGATGGCGCGCGCCGCATCGTCGTCGCTCTGCCCCTGCCCCCGGTGGTCGTAGGCGATGCAGCGGTAGCCGGCGGCCTGCAGCGCCGACACCTGGGCGTCGAACATCCGGCAGCTCCAGAGGAGCCCGTGGCTGAACACGACCGCGGGGCCCGATCCCCCCGTGTCCTCGTAGTGCAGCCGGGTGCCGTTCACGTGGGCATTGGGCATGGCCGGGAAGGTATGGGCGGACCGGCGCGTCGCGAGAGGGGTGGCTGGCGCCCGGCGCTTTGCCGCCAGGGTGTCCGCGGGGCATATTGGACGTCACATGCCACCCACCGTCACCACCGTCTTCGACGCCAAGGCCATGGAGCGCACGCTCCGGCGCATGGCCGACGAGATCCTCGAGCTGGCCGCCGGTTCCGACGACCTGATCATCGTGGGGATCCAGCGGCGTGGCGTGCAGCTCGCCGACCGCCTGGTGGCCCTGCTGGCCTCGCGCGACGGCGTGGTCGTGCCGCGCGGCGCCCTCGACATCACGCTCTATCGCGACGACCTCGAGACCGTGGGCCCGCGCCCGGTCGTGGGCAAGACGGAACTCCCGCTCGACATCGAGGGGAAGTTCATCGTCATCGTCGACGACGTGCTCTACACGGGGCGCACCGTGCGCGCCGCGCTCGACGAGCTGGCCGATTTCGGCCGCCCCGCCCGCATCGCCCTCGCGGTGCTCATCGACCGCGGCGGCCGCGAGCTGCCGATCCATGCCGACGTCGTCGGCAAGACGGTGAGCGTCGCGGACACCGACCGGGTCGACGTCCACGTGAGCGAGCTCGACCAGCGAGACGCCGTCACGATCGTCCGCAAGGACGCGCCGTGACCTCGGCGCTCGGCAAGGACCTCGTCGGCCTCGAGGGCCTGACCCGTGCGCAGCTCCAGTTGGTGCTCGACACCGCCGAACCGTTCAAGGAAGTCAGCGAGCGGGCCATCAAGAAGGTGCCGACGCTGCGCGGGCAGACGATCGTCAACCTGTTCTTCGAGTCGTCCACGCGCACGCGCGTCAGCTTCGAGTTCGCCGAGAAGCGGCTCTCGGCCGACACGGTGAACGTGGCCAGCACCGGCTCCAGCGTGTCGAAGGGCGAGACGCTGGTGGACACGGCGCGCAACCTCGAGGCGATGCGCATCGACATGGTGGTGATCCGCCATCCGTCGAGCGGCGCCGCGGCGTTCCTCGGCGAGCGGATCAAGTCGAACGTGATCAACGCCGGCGACGGCATGCACGAGCACCCGACGCAGGGCCTGCTCGACCTGCTCACGCTCCGCGACAAGTTCGGGCGGCTCGACGGGCTCAAGGTGTGCCTCGTGGGCGACGTGCTGCACTCGCGCGTGGCGCGCTCGAACATCTTCGGGCTGCGCACCATGGGCGCCGAGGTGGCCATCTGCGGGCCCCGGTCGCTGCTCCCCAACGACGTGAGCCAGCTGGGCGTCACCGTGTTCGATCGCATCGAGCCCGCCATCGAGTGGGCCGACGCACTGAACGTGCTCCGCCTGCAACTCGAGCGGATGACGGCGGGGTACATCCCGTCGCAGCGCGAATACAATCGCGTGTTCGGTGTCACCCTCGAGCGACTCGACCGTGCGCCGAGGGACCTCCTCATCCTTCACCCCGGCCCGATGAATCGCGGCGTCGAGATCGACTCCAACGTGGCCGACGGACCCCACTCCGTGATCCTCGACCAGGTCACCAACGGCGTCGCCGTGCGCATGGCGGTGCTCTACCTCCTTGCCGGCGGGAACCCCGAGCTGGCCGACCAGGCGAAGCGGGGCGGGGAGGGACGATGAGCACTCAGCCGGTTCTCCTCAGGGGCGGGCGGATCATCGACCCGTCGCAGAACCTCGACGCCACGGGCGACGTCCTCGTGCAGGACGGCAAGATCGTGAAGGCGGGCGGCAAGATCGCCGGCCCCGACGGCGCGATCGTCATCGACTGCAAGGGGAAGGTGGTCAGCCCCGGCTTCATCGACGTGCATTGCCACCTGCGCGAGCCGGGGCGCGAGGATGTCGAGACGATCGACTCCGGGGCGAAGGCCGCCGTGGCCGGCGGCTTCACGGCCGTCTGTGCGATGCCGAACACCAACCCGGTCACCGACAACCAGGCCGCCGTGGGGTTCATCATCCGGCAGGCGCAGCGCGCCAACGCGGCGCGCGTCTACCCGATCGGGGCGATCTCCGTGGGACAGCTCGGGCAGAGCATGGCCGAGATGGGGGAGATGATCGGCGCCGGCGCGGTGGCAGTGAGCGACGACGGCAAGCCGGTGGTCTCGGCGCAGCTCATGCGCACGACGCTCGAGTACGCGCGTTCGTTCGGCATTCCGGTGGCCGACCACTGCGAAGAGCCGACGCTCGCGCATGGCGGGGCCATGAACGAGGGCGTGGTGTCGGCGCGGTTGGGGCTCAAGGGCATTCCCGACGAAGCCGAAGAGATCATGGTCATCCGCGACATCCTGCTGGCCCGACGCACGGGAGGCCACGTGCACCTGTGCCACATGAGCACCAAGGGCTCGGTGGAGTTGATCCGCTGGGGGAAGGAGCGG
>JANLSF010000365.1:0-1753 GCA_031362285.1 Gemmatimonadota bacterium
GCCCGGCGCCCGGGGTTCGAGTTGCGGAAGCTGTGGTACCTGAGCATCGCCACGGTCACGCTGCAGGCGGTGGTCAGCACGGCCCTGCTGGCGCGCGAATGGCGGAAGCGGCAGGCGATGGGCGGGACGAGCGTGCCGACACCGATACCCGCAGCGGCGTCGGAACCGGCGCCGGCCTGATGCCGATCGTCGCCCCGTGCGTGCCGACTGCGGTCGGCGCGCTCGGAACGATCGTGCGCGTGCATCGCTACGGCGCGCGGTAGCGCGCCGGTCGCTCGAAGCAGCTGCGCCCTGCCGAGTGCGACCAGAGATCCACACGGGCCTCGGTCGGTGAGGGCGCGGCGAACGTCGCACACAGTTCGAACGACGAGTCGGCGAGGGCCCGGTACGCGTACGGGGCCTTCGTGCTTGGGTCGCGCCGCGCGGCGTTTGGCTGGGCCGCTTCCAGCGACTCGCGCGACTCGGGCATGCGGCGGTTCCGGCTCCACTGCACGTCCACCGTTTCGCCGAGCAGCATCAGGTCATCGAGGCGTCGCGCGTCCTCGCTGCGCATGCGCTCGGCCGCCGGCGAACCGAGAAATGCGACTCCGGCGACCACCGCGAGCAGCATGGCGGCGCCCGCGACGCCGAGGGCCACCCGGTCGGGGCGCGACGGCGTGTGGGCATCATCGCGCCGGACGTCCGCCAAGAACCACCAGAAGATCGAGCCCGCGCTCCCGCCCACGATGAGCGCCTTGCCGATGAACCGTCCCGTGAGATCGCCCCCCAGCACCGCGGCGACCAGGGCGATCAGGTCGCCGATCACGATCGACGCCGCGATGAACAGGGTGCCATAGGTGAGCCACTTGCGCACGAGCGACTGCCGCGTGGACGGGTCATCGGCCATCGAGCGCGCGAGGCCCCGCGCGACAAAGGCGAACACCGGCGAGGCAATCAACAGGGTGGCCACCGCCTGGCGCACCCACGGCGCGGCGGGGTGCACGTCGAGCGGATCGGGCACCAACCGGTCAACGAAGGCGAAGCCGAGCGCCCCCGCCTGGAACGACACGAGGAAGAGTGTCGAGAAGAGTACCAGGTACTGGAACGCCTCGGCCGCCGATACATACGGCGCCGGGCGCGGGACGGGCACGCTGAACGGCACGTCGGCCCATTCGGCGAGCGCGCGATCCACGAGGTCGCGTTCCCAGCCGGCCGCGATGAGTGCCGCAGTGACGGCCGAGCGGGATTCACCGCGCGCGAGGGCGGCGGTGACGAAGTCGACAAGTCGTGGATCGTGGGCCATGCGTGAAAAGCTGACGCGACGAAAGCGGGCTGTCGAGTCGGGGAAGGGGAGTCGTTCGGGACCTCTTCCGTCGGAGCGCCCAGACGGGCGGAGCGCCGGGCGACATGGCATCACGCGGCTGTTGCTCGTGACGCACCTCTTCTCCTTGCGCGAACGCGGATTCTTCGTGCGCGCCGGTGGCGGCACGGCGGAGTACTGGGACGAGCGACCGGGTGCCGCCGGGTCATCCGGATGGGGCTACACGGTCGGCGTCGGCTGGGCATCGCCTGGCGCCAGGGGTACGGTGGTCCTCCACGCGGCGAGACTCCGCGTGGAGGAACCCGGTCGGCTCACGCCGCCTCGAAGATCCCCGCCGCGCCCATGCCGCCGCCAATGCACATCGTCACCATGCCATAGCCGCCGCCGCTCCGCCCCAGCTCGTGCACCAGCTGCGTCGTGAGCTTGGCCCCGGTGGCCCCCAGCGGATGTCCC
>JANLSF010000403.1:0-7755 GCA_031362285.1 Gemmatimonadota bacterium
AACTGCTCGCGCAGGTGCGCGTGCGCCGCGATGTCGGCCAGCCGTGCGGAGGCGCCGATGGACACGCTGCCGTCCGCTCGCACGGCGATCACGTCGGAGTGGGGCACCCGCCGCAGGTCCACCAGGGTGTCGGGGGCGCAGAGCCCCTCGCGAATGGTGACCAGCAGGTCGGTGCCGCCGCCCAAGGGAAAGGCTGCGGCCTCGGTCAGGGCGCGGGCGGCATCGCCGGCGTCGGCAGGGCGGAGGTAGCGAAAGGTCATCTGGGGCGGGGCTCTGGCGGGTACGATAGCGCGCGGGGGGCCGGTCCGCAGGGGGGCGCATGGGGTGACCCCCTTGGTCGCCGATGGCAGACGGGCACGAGTAGCTTCCGAGGATGGGGCGACGCGGTCCCATGTGGCCTGCGGGCCGTCCGTCGGACGGCCCTACATATCGAGTTCCAGTCCCCCGTACATGCACCTGGTTCGTCCGCGAAACGCAATCGGCACGCTGACGATGATTTGCACTCTGCTCGGTGGCTGCGCGGAATCGCTCGTCCCGCTGCAGGCGAGCGGTCGTCTGCTGGCCGTTGGCGACAGTGCGGTCGGCACGACCGATGCCAATGGTGCGGCGCGCTTCCGAATCAATGCGCCAGTGGGACAATCGGTGTTCATCGAACTCGCGAGCGTCGACTCGGCGGTGCAGGCGATCGTCGGCGTGCTTGGCGCGCTGGACAGCTACCGCGTGCTCGCGACCGTGTGGGCGGACCCGGCCGTCGACGCCGCGCCGGTGCGAAGTCGCTCCCTGCGCGTGGATGCCTCGGGCACGCTTGAAGTCATCGTGACGGCCGGCGGCGGCGATCCGAGTCCGCGCACCCCCTATCGACTGTCGGTGCACATCGACTCGGCATGGGATGCGCGCTTCTCGAGCGGTCCCCTCGTGCTCGGGCGAGACTACGCGCCATCCGGTCGGTCGTGCGCCGGCACCGTAGTGGGTTACGTGAACGTGACGATGCCGGACACGCTCTTCGTGGTTCACGCGCGCAAGCCGGACCGCACGTCGGTCGACGTGTCCTTCGCGCCTCCGGTCGGCGTGAGCGGCGGCGGTGTGGGCGCCCTGGCCCCGTGGAACGCCGTCCCAGGCAGATCATTCGCCGACCTCGAGCAGGGGGCGACGGCTCCGATCGGCCTGCCGGCGCCCGGGCGGTGGGGGGTGATCTCCTGCGATTCGACCGCGCCGGTCCGCTTGCGCGTGCGGAACATCTCCCCTGCACCGGAGCGGGTGAGCGCGAACGTGGCCGTCGGGGACACGGTCACCGGCGAAGCCATCGATGTGGTCGGTGACGTGGACACGTTCCAGCTGACCGGTGCGCCGAACGACTCGATCGTCATCCTGTTGACCGGCGGCGAGTTGCCCGCGAGTCGCCTGCGTATCGAGCGCCTCGACTCGTTCTACGGGTGGATCACCTTGTTCGACGCGCGGGGCAGCGGCGCTCCGCTGGCCGGCGGCCGATCTCCCAACGTGTACCTCGACGCTGCAGGCCACTACCTGTTCCGCGTGACCTCGTCGCAGCACACGGGACTACTCAATCGGGGCCCCTATCAGTTCACGACGCTGCACCTGCCGAGCACCGCCCCCGAGCTCACGCCGGTGGCGGTGGCGATCGGCGACTCCGTCGTGACGGAAACGCTGTTCACCCTGGTCGACCGCGACGACTTTCGCATCGACCTCGGGTCGGATAGCGTCGTCATGGTCGAAATCCAGAAACTGGATGACGTGGGCGGCTCCGCGCGACTGTCGATCGCGGTCGATGGCGGCGGGTGGCGCGACAACGCCACGATCTCTGCTTTTGCCACCGGTGCGTCGAACGCGGCGCGCACGGGCATTGCGGCGCGGGGGTCGGTGTTCGTGCGCGTGCTCTCGCCCGATGCCTCGTTTGTCGGGCGCTACATCCTGCGCACCATGCGCGGCGTGGTGCCATGAAGTCCGTTCGTCGTTGGCGTCTCGCGACGATGGCGCTGGCCGTCGCCTGCATAGGGTGTGCCCCCGCGCGGCTGGTCGCGCCCGTCCGCCCGGTGGTCACCGATGAGGCGGAAGCTCGTGCGGGAGCCGGTCGCACGTGGTTGCAACTCGACAGCGCGCTGCGTTCGGGCGATGTGGCCCGCGCCCTCGACTTGCTCGCGCCGTCGGTGGTCGTCGTGCTGCCGGCCGGCGACAGCCTGCAGGGACGTGCGGCCGTGGCGCGCATGCTGTCGGAGCGATTCCCCGGCGTGGCTGCCGCGGCGTTGCACATGTTCTCGCGCCGCTACGACCTGTGCCTGGACGGTGCCGTGGAATCCGGCACCGACCTCACCGTCTTCGTGGGCCGCGCCGCGTCGGCTGAGACGCTGCAGGTGAAGGTTCGCGTGCTGTGGCACGTTGCCGCGGGGGGCGCGTGGCGCCTGGCGCGCGTGGAGCTTGGCACGCGCGACGCGGACTCGTCACCGACGCGAGCGGCGTGTCCGCGCCTCAGCGAGGCGATCTTCGCGCAGCGACGCGTCCGGGTCACCGTCCTGCCGTCGGTGGTCGGCTACCACACGCAGGACGAGCGCCTGGCGGCGCAGAACGTCCTGCGCCGTCAGGGCTACGCGACCAGCAACGCGCCGACGACCACTCCGTCCTTCTCCGCGGCCATCAGCGGCGCGGCGGATGCGTCAGCGCTGAGCGGGCCGAGCCTCGTGTCGGTGCGCGCGCGCATGGGTGGCGAATGGTGGCTCGATGTCCTGGTCGGATACGGGACCAGTGGCTGGTCCACGTACGGGGCCCAGCGGCTGGGCGGATCCCGCGTGCGCCTCGATTTGCAGCACGGAGTGACGGCCGCGCTTCTGGCGCAGTATGAGTGGCGCGGCTTGCGTCTGGGGGCCGGACCCGTGGCCTTCTCGGCCACCTGGACCGGCTACGAGGATCGCAGTGCCATCTTCTCCGGCGCCAACGTTCAGGTGGTACGGACGACCGCGTCGATGTCCGGCGTGTCGGGACTCGTCGAACTCGGATTCAGCCAGTCGGTGAGTGACCGTCTGTTCGTGGACGTTCGCGCACAGCAGCGGGTCGGCGCGCAGATCGCCTTTCCATCATTCGGGACGGTGAGTGGTGGCGCCCCGGTTGGCTTGAACGCGGTGAGTCTCCATACCGGCGTCGGCATTGCCTTCTAGCTCGGCGTCGCCCGCGTTTCCGCGCAGGTGACGCGGTGCGACCGGCGCTGTAGCATTGGGACGATGCGCGCACGCCTCCTCCCTTTCGCCACCGTCCTGGGCCTCGCGGCGGCTGACGCCGGCGCGCAGTCCACGCCGCCCCGCAATCCCGCCCCGAAGCCGGTGACCGCCTCCAAACCCACCGGCGCCCCCCTCGGCCCCGACGGCATGCGCGTGGGCACCGATCTCGCCAAGGTCGGCGACTCGATCCTGCTGCGCACCACGTGGACGCCCGCCGGCCAGTGGCGCTTCGTGGCGGCGTCGCGCGGCAAGCGACTGCTGCTCGACATGGGGCGGGTGGATCTCGACGTGCGCAAGGACACCGCACGTGCGCGCGCCTATCGGCAGGTGATTCCCGCGCACGCCGCCGTTCCGGTGGGCACGACGTTCACGATTCGCGGCAAGTTCGGCGAAGTCGCGACGCGCATCACGGGCTACGACGTGTGGGCGTCGCGCGTGGTGGCCACGCTCGAGCTGCCGGCGCGCGTGGACTCGATGGCGAAGAAGGACGACAAGCTCACGGCCGTGGCAGAGCGCACCGGCGTACCGCGGCCGGTGGCCGTGGCGCCGGCGAGCGGGGCGCCACCGATATCGAAGGGGCCCGCACCGGCGGCCACGAGCCCGGCAACCAGCGCCACCGCGGCCGCAACCGCACCGGCGGCCATGCCGGAGACGGCACCAGCGCCCTGCGTGCGCGACTCGCTGCCCCCCGAATTCAAGGCGCGGGAGAAGTGGGTGCGCGACTCCCTCGAGGAGGTCGTGAAGAACGTGCCGCGGCCCGCCCACACGGGGGTCTCGCGCAAGGTGCTCACGCGCGCGTCACGCGCCACGGGGTGCTTCGGCATCGGGCGGTTGGCACTCGCCGTCATGCTGCGCGACGACCGGGGCGAGTGGTTCGTGGAACGGCTCGTCATCCTCGACGACGATGGCAAGGCGCAGCCGCTCAAGGTCACCGACTTCCGCTTCCGGGCGCACGAGATCCTCGGGGCCTACGATGCCGACGGCGATGGCGTGGATGAACTCGCCACGCGGGCCACGACCGAACGGGCCGGTGCGGTGACCGTGCTCAAGCTCGACGCGAAGGGGAAGAAGCTGGAGCGGATAGCCGCCGGCTTCGCCTGGGAAGACCTGTAGTCGCGCGCGTAGTCGCGCGCGGCCGCTCCTAGGCGGCCGGGGCGCCCGGGTCCGCCCGGTCCTCCACGAAAGGGTCGATCAGCCACTTCTTCGCCAGCCGGAGGATGGCCCGAACGAGCACGACGGCCACCACGAGGAGCACGCCGACGATCGCGCTGGCCCAGTACGGGTGCGTGGTGGCCAGCCACGTGAGGCCACCGGCGAGCACGTCCTCCCCCAGAGACAACAGCCAGTTGGAGAAGGGCTCGGGGCTCACGTTGGCGGCCGCGCGCGTGCTGGCCTTGGCCCCGTGGCTCGTGAGCGCCACCGTGCCGGCGAGCAGGGCCGCGCCCACCTTCCAGGAGTCCGGGGAGCCGCCGAGCGCCCCGATGGCGATCGCGGCGGCGGCTGTGGGCCGAATGAAGGTGTGGACCGCGTCCCACGCGTTGTCCACGAAGGGGACCTTGTCGGCGAGGAACTCGACGAGGAAGAGCACGCCGGCGATGCCGAGCACGACCGGGTTGGCGAGGACGCTGAGCCCACCGGGCAGCACGGTCCAGCCCGCGAGTTGCGCGAGGCCGGCGATCAGCACGGTGGCGTAGAGGTTGAGTCCGGCGGCGAAGCTCGAGCCGAGGATCAGCCCGAGCAACTCGCCGGTGCTCGGGCTCGCGGAGCTCTCGAAGACGGGCATGGCTGGAGATTGGCCTGCGCCCCGGCCGGAAGCAACCCGCCCGGGCCGGGCTGCGGGCTCCGCGCCAATCCACGACGGTGCTGGCGCCCAGGTCACCTCGGGCGCGAGACTGTGGCAATCCAACCGGCCCTCAGGTGGCGTACCTGACGCGTCGCCCGTCCCTTCCCCAGACTTCGTGTGGCCATGCCCGCCTCATCCGTGAACGCCGCGCCCAGTGCGCCCAGTGCGCCCAGTGCGCCAACAGCGTCTTCACGTCCGTGGGGGCGCATCGTCGCCATCGTGGCCGTGCTGGTGGCGGTGGTGTTCGCCGGACGGCAGGCGGCGGCGCTCGTTCCGCAGTTCGCGACCTACATCAATTCGCTCGGGGCGCTCGGGACGGTGGTGTTCGTGGTCGGGTACGCAGTGGCCTGCGTGGCGTTCATCCCCGGTTCGCTGCTGACGCTCGCGGCGGGGGCGATCTTCGGGCTCGTGAAGGGGGTGGCCCTCGTGTTCGTCGGCGCCACGCTGGGGTCCACGCTGGCCTTCCTGATCGCGCGCTATGCGGCGCGCGGGTGGATCGAGCGGCGGCTCGCGGGCAACACGCGCTTCGCGGCCATTGATCGCGCCATCGGCGCGGATGGTCGCCGGATCGTCATGCTGCTCCGGCTCTCGCCGGCATTCCCCTTCTCGCTGCTCAACTACGCGCTCGGGCTCACGCGCGTGAAGCTCGTGGACTACGTCATCGCCTCGGTCGGCATGCTCCCCGGCACGATCCTCTACGTGTACTACGGCCAGCTGGCTGGCGACGTGGCCGCGCTGGCCAGCGGCACGCAGGCCTCGAAGGGGGCCGGTTACTACGGCGTGCTCGGGCTCGGCCTCGTGGCCACGATCGTCGTCACGGCGCTCGTCACCCGCACCGCCCGCCGCGCCCTGCGCGAGGCCACCGAGGGCGTCGGCGCCCCGGTTGCCTGACGCGCCCGCTTCCCGCCTCACTCCCCCGATGACCGCCACCGCCCACTCGTCCCCCGTCGTGATGCTCCCCAGCGATGCGCACAACCAGCGCCTCGTGTCGCACGTGCATCCCAACGACTGGGTGAACCCCGAGCCCAAGGATCGCTATCACCTCGTGGTGATCGGTGCGGGCACGGCCGGACTCGTGGCCGCCTCGGCGGCGGCGGGCCTCGGCGCGAAGGTCGCGTTGATCGAGCGCCACCTCATGGGAGGCGACTGCCTGAACGTGGGGTGCGTGCCGAGCAAGGGCGTCATTGCCCCCGCGCGGGCGTGGGAGGCGGCGCGCACGGCGCGCGCGTCGTTCTTCGGGCCCGACACGGCGGGCGCGGGCGACTTTTCGGCGGTGATGGAGCGCATGCGGCGCATCCGGGCGGACATCGCCCCGGTGGACGGCGCGCCGCGCTACCGGTCGCTCGGCATCGACGTGTTTCTGGGGCAGGGGGCGTTCACCGCGCCCGACACGATCGAGGTGGACGGCAAGGTCCTTCGCTTCCGTCGCGCCGTGATTGCCACGGGTGCGCGGGCCGCCGCGCCGCCCGTGCCGGGACTCGCCCGCACGCCGTACCTCACGAACGAGTCGGTGTTCACCCTCACGGAGCTGCCGAGGCGGTTCCTCGTGATCGGCGGCGGTCCCATCGGGTGCGAGATGGCGCAGAGCTTCGCGCGGTTCGGCAGCGACGTGATCCTGATCGACCGCTCGGCGCAGATCCTCCCGCGCGAGGATGCCGACGCCGCGGCCGTGGTGCTGCAGGGCATGACGAAGAGCGGCGTGCGCTTCCGGTTCAACGCCGCGATCACGAACGTGGCGCACGCCGGCGACGTCTTCCGCGTGACGGTGGAGCGGGAGGGCGTGCGCGAGGTGCTCGAGGGCGACCAGCTGCTGGTGGCCATCGGTCGCGCGCCGAACGTGGACGGCATGGGACTCGAGCAGGCTGGCGTGGCGTTCGAGAAGACCGGCGTGACCGTGGACGACCGGTTCCGCACCACGAACCCGCGCGTGTTCGCCATCGGCGACGTGGCCAGCCGCTTCCAGTTCACGCACGCGGCCGACTTCATGGCCCGCGCGGTGGTGCAGAATGCGCTCTTCTTCGGGCGCGCCAAGGGGAGTCGCCTGGTGATCCCGTGGGCCACCTACACCACCCCGGAGCTGGCGCACGTGGGGCTCACCGCGGCCGGCGCGAAGGCGGCGGGGGTGGCCATCAGCACGATCACGATTCCCTTCCACGACGTGGACCGCGCCAAGCTCGACGGGCAGGAAGAGGGGTTCGTGCGCGTGCACCTCAAGGCCGGCAGCGACCAGATCGTGGGGGCCACGATCGTGGCCGAGCATGCCGGCGACCTGATCGGCGAGTTCACCCTCTGCATGACCAACGGTCTGGGGCTGGGCGCCGTCGGCAAGACGATTCACCCGTACCCCACGCAGGGCGAGGCGCTGCGCAAGGCGGCCGACGCCTTCAACCGCACGCGCCTCACCCCGACCGTGAAAAAGCTGTTCACCACCTGGTTTCGCCTCTTCGCGTGAGCGCGCCGTCGCGCCTCACGCCCACCGTCCTCAAGGAGTTGGTTCCATGTTCGCCACGCGTGCCCGCCGCCATCTCGCTGCCCTTGCCATGACCGTGGTCGCCGCCGGCGCCGCGGGTGCCCAGGTGTTCGATCACTCCGCCTTCGACGCGCTGCTCAAGCAGCACGTGGCGAACGGCATGGTGAACTACGACGCCTTCAAGGCGGCGCCGGGGTTCGCGCCGTACCTCGCCG
>JANLSF010000408.1:0-3338 GCA_031362285.1 Gemmatimonadota bacterium
CGAAACCGTTCCGGCGCGGGTGGTTCAGTCGCGTGGGGCTGGTGGCGGGAACCGCCATGCCGCCGGCCGAGGTGACGCCGGAGGCGTTGCGCGATCGGGTGGAACGGCTGCTGTCGGCGTGACCGATCAGTCGGCCTCGACCTGCGCGAGATACTCCGCAGGCCGCAGGATCTGGACGCCGCCCACGACCTTGTGGAAGTACGGACCGAAGTGCGCGCGGTCTCCGGTGAGCAAGTGCGAGCAGCCAGCGCTCAGGGCGCTCAACAAGATCGGTCGGTCCTTCTCCGGGAGCACCACGCCGGGGGGCAGCTCGCCGAGCGTGACACTTGGCACCAACCGTACTCGGGTCATGAGCAGGTGCAGCCGTTCGCGCGCCGCTGCGTCGCCCAGGTTCCTATCGGCCTCGATCATCGCGTAGCCATTGGTACAGCGCACGATGCTGGAGGGCAGTGCCCAGATCCGCCGCAGCCCGCTGTCCACGCGCCAGGCCGCCGAGAAGAGCACGTTGGCGTCGAGGAAGATCAGCTGGTCCAGCGTGGGGCGCGCGCGACGCGCACTCACCCCCGGCGCCCACGCCGCTTTCGCGCGGCGGTGCCGCGCGGCGGCTCGTGGGGTACGGTATCGGGATCGAGCCCCATGGTGCGCACCGCCCGACGTGCCGCGGCGTAGTCGGCGGCATCCATCGCGTTCTCGAGCAGGAACGCGGCGCGGCGCGCCGGCGCATACGTCTCCATCGGCACCGCAATCGCCGGGCGCAGCAGGATGCCGTCGGCCTGTGCCTCGGCGATGAGGAGGGCGCCCTCTTCGAGGTGGAACTGCCGCCGGAGTGCGGCGGGAATGACCCAGGTGCCGCGCTTGCCGACGCGGCCGGTTGCTGGTTCGGACACGGGCCCTCCGGGCAGACCACCGATAATCAGACAATCGGAATATCGGATACTCTGTGGCGGCGGTCAACCCCTCCGATCAGCCCGCCTACGGCACGACTTTCGGCAGCGGCCCCTTGAGCGAGTCCGGCACGTTGGGATACGGAATCCCGAGCTGTTCCAGGTACGACTTGTACTTCTTCGGGTCGTAGTAGTACTTCCGCATCTCGTCGCGGTACTTCGCCATGATCGTCGCGTTCAGCGTCGTGGGCGGCTGGTCGGTGGGCGAAATGAACGGCTTGTACTTGATCGTCTTGGTCTGCACGTCGTTGAAGAAGGTCCAGGCGTCAGCGACGAGCTTGGGCTTGAGCAGCAGGTCGATCATCGTCATCGCGTGCACCTTGGCGCCGGCCACGGCGCCCTTGTGCGCGATCGGCGTCCCCATGGCAATGCCATCGGCCCAGTTGTGGCCGGGGGTGCCCGGAATGTTGCTCGGGAACATGACGAAGACCGTGGGGACGTTCCAGCTGATGTCGCCCACGTCGTCGGAGCCCGAGCCGCCGCTGTTGCCGCCCGGCAGTTCCATCAGCGGCATCGGCGTGACGGCGAGCCCCGAGTCGGGCCGGCCGAGCATCCGCTGCACCCCCTTCGCCAACAGCTGGTCCTTCTCGTCCCACTGCGGCAGTCCCACCGCGTTGATGTTCTCGTACGTGGCCTCGGCCACCGGCTTGCTCAGGTACGGCGCCCATCCCGACCCGATCAGCATCACCGTGTCGAGCTTCGTGTCGGTCATCATCGCCGCGCCGGCCGCGATCCGCTTGGCGGTCTCGAACAGCGCCATCGTCTTGTCGTAGTCGCGCTCGCGGAAGTAGAACCAGATGCTCGCCGTGCTCGGCACCACGTTGGGCTGGTCGCCGCCGTCCTTGATGATGTAGTGCGACTTGTGCGACAGCTCGAGGTGCTCGCGCTTGTACTCCCATGCGGTGCCCATGAGCATCGCCGCGTCGAGCGCGCTCTTGCCGCGCCACGGCGCGCCGGCCGCGTGCGCACTCTGTCCCTTGAACCTGAACTCGGCGCTGATCAACGCCACGAGCGGCGACTGGCCGACCATGGTGCCGAAGTTCGACCCGACGTGGCTGTACAGCGTCACGTCGACGTCCTTGAACACGCCCGCACGGACGAGGAAGGCCTTGCCCGCCATCTGCTCCTCGGCGATGCCCGTCCAGAGCACCAGCGTGCCGGGCATCTTGTCGCGCTCCATGATCTTCTTCACCACGAGGGCGGCCACGATGTTCACCGCCTGCCCGGCGTTGTGCCCCTCGCCGTGGCCGGGGGCGCCCGTCACCACCCACTCGCGCGCCGCCGTGGCGGGCTTCTGCGAACTCTGCGGAATGCCGTCGAGGTCGGCGCCGAGCGAGATCACCGGCTTGCCCGAGCCCCAGCGGGCCACCCAGGCGGTGGGGAGCCCGCCCACTCCGCGGTCCACCTTGAACCCCTGCGCCTGCAGCAGGTCCGCGGTGAACTTCGACGACTCGAACTCCTGCATGCCGAGCTCGCCGTAGCTGAAGAGCTGGTCCACGATCTCCTGGACCATCTTCGACTTGCCGTCGATTTCGCGGGCGACCTCGGCCTTGAGGCGCGCGATGCGCGCGGAGTCGGGGGCAGGCTGCGCGCGGGCCACGGTGGCAAGCGCGAGGAAGCAGGCGGCGGCGATGCGGAGGGCGAATGGCACGGTCATGGACGGGTGAGGGGAAGGCCGACGACGAGGCCGCCACGACCGTGGCGGACGAGGTAAGAGCGCACGCATATTGGCGCTCGTCAAGGCGAACGACCTCCCGGGTCAGGCTCGGAGCCTGCCGCGTGCGCGGCCGCCGCCGTCCCACCCGAACTTGCGAGACGGCGTATGACATCAGCTGAGCACGACGGCGCCTGCCGCGGCATGCACTGCCGGCAGCTGGTCTGCCTGTTGCTGGCGAGCACGGTCGCGGCGTCCAGCGTTCAGGCGCAGTCCCCAACCGTGGCCTGCGGCGTGCAGCGCTGGCCGGTGAAGGTGCTGCTCGACCAGGACACGAACCGCGTGAACTTCACGCCACGCGTCACGACGGTGGCCGAGCTGGCGACGCTGCCACCGCCGGAGGAACGCACGCAGACCCGGCGTCGCTCCGCGCCGTACGAACTGCAGACGTTCACCGTGCGGGCCCGCATCCGGCAGATCCGCACCGAGCCCGACGGCGACTGGCACCTGATCCTCGAGGACGCGGACGGCTCGGGGGCCACGCTCGTGGCGGAGGTACCCGATTCGGTGTGCGCTCAGGGCTCGCCGTGGGCGACCACGTATGCCGAGGTGCGGCGCGCCCTGCGGGCGCTCCCCCGGCGCGCCGTGGTGGACGTGACCGGCGTGGGGTTCTTCGACGCCTCTCACATCCAGCGCGGGATGGCCCCCAACAACTTCGAGCTGCACCCCGTGCTGGCCAT
>JANLSF010000437.1:0-4307 GCA_031362285.1 Gemmatimonadota bacterium
CCGGCCGGGGCCCCCCCCCCGCCGCCCCCCCGGCCCCGCGCCCGCGCCACGGGCCGCGAGCGCCGCCGTCCACGCCGTGTCGCCCAGAGCCGTCCCCTGCACCAGCACGCGCGCCGCGCGCGACCGGACGGCGACGTGCGACACGTCGAGCACCGACGGTCCGCTGTACCCGTGATGCGTGAACAGCAGGCCGCCGCTCGCCTCGGCGCGGCGCTCGGGGCTCCGCGCGGTGAGCGTGACGGATAGCGAGACGCCGGCGAGCGCCGTGAACGGCGAGGCACCGGACGTGAGCGGCGTGAGTGCCGGATAGGTGGCGTGCATGGCGTGGCCGAGCGCCGCGAGCACGTGCAGCCCGGTGCCGTCGCTCCCCGTGTTCGGCACCGAGAGCCCACCGGTGGCGATGATCACCGCGTCGCCGACGATCGGCTCCACGCCCTCGGCGCTCACGCGCCAGCGCGCACCATCCGGCGCGATGTCGGTGACGCGCGTCTCCATGCGCAGCGCGACGCCCGCCGCGCGCGCGTGGGCGAGCAGCCCGTCGCGCACGTCGCGCGCCTTGTGCGAGGCCGGGAACAGCTTGGCCGTCTCGACCTCTTCCTCGAGGCGAATGCCCAGGGTCGTCTCGAAGAAGGCGCGCTGCTCGGCCAGCGGCCAACTGCGCACCATCTTGCGCAGCAGGTTGGACGACGAATCGGTGACGAAGCGGGACTCATCGAGCCGGGCCGGAAGCACGTTGCAGCGGCCGCCGCCACTCACGAGGATCTTGCGCCCACCGTCGCGCGTGCGCTCCAGCAGCACCACCTCCGCCTCGGCGGTGGCGGCGAAGATGGCGGCCATCGTGCCGGCGGCCCCGGCGCCGATCACCAGCACGCGTGTCATGGGGGAAAGGTACCGGGCACGCTGGGCCGCGACACCGGCGACACCGGCGACACCGCGCGCCAAGGCCACGCCGCCCGTCCGGCTACCTTGCAGGGCGATCGACCGCACCCCGTGGCCCGACGCGCCCGCACCCTCCCCCGCCTCATGAAGCTCTGGCTCGACGCCGACGCCGCTCCGCGCGAAGTGAAGGAGGTCTGCTTCCGCGTCTCGGAGCGACTCTCGCTCGAGACGATCCTCGTGGCCAACCACCGGATGCCGATTCCGCCCGGCTACCCGCACCTCTCGGCCGTGCGCGTGGACGGAGGCCCTGACGTCGCGGACGGCTACATCGCGGAGCATGCGGAGCGGGGCGACGTGGCCGTGACGGCCGACATCCCGCTCGCCGCGTTGCTCGTGCCCAAGGGCGTGGTGGTCATCGATCCGCGTGGCGACGAGTACACCGAGGAGAGCATCGGCGAACGGCTCTCGGTGCGCAACTTCATGGACGGACTGCGCGGCGAAGGGGTGGACACGGGCGGACACGCCCCGTACGCGGCCAAGGACAAGCAGCAGTTCGCGAACGCGCTCGACCGGGCGTTGACCCGGGCCCGGCGCGCTACCCTGCGCTGACCAGCCGGCCCGCGAAGTCGTACCGCACGCCGCAGGCCTCGAGCAACGCGACGATCCGCCGCACGCCGAGCCCCATCACGCTGAAGTAGTCGCCGTGGATCCGCTCCACGATTGTCGCGCCGCGCCCCTGGATGCCGTAGGCGCCCGCCTTGTCCATGGGCTCCCCGGTGGCCACGTACGCCGCGATCTCCGACGCCGTCAGGTCACGGAAGGTGACCTCCACCCGTTCCACCGCGCTCGCAGACCGCGCCCCATGCACCACCGCCATGCCCGTGCACACGGTATGCGTGT
Organism: Gemmatimonadota bacterium; assembly: GCA_031362285.1. Lineage (GTDB taxonomy): Bacteria > Gemmatimonadota > Gemmatimonadetes > Gemmatimonadales > Gemmatimonadaceae > JACPPC01. Next base: position 1,780 of record JANLSF010000437.1, read on the forward strand.
GGCCAGACAGCCGCGCGAGCATCGCTTCGGCTTCGGCGACCGTGGCCGGCTTCCCGAGGATCTCGTCCTGGTGCACCACCGTCGTGTCGGCGGCAATGATGACGGCGCCGGGATGGCGCGCCGCGACCGCCTGCGCCTTCGCGAGCGCCAGGCGCTCGACGTACCGGTCGGGGTGCTCGCCGGCCACCACCGACTCGTCCACGTCGGCGGGGTCCACGACGTGCGCGAGGCCAATGAGGGTGAGCAGCTCGCGGCGGCGCGGCGAGGCGGAGGCGAGCACGAGGGTCGGGGAGGTCATGGCGTCGGAACGTTAGTCACCGCCCCGCGCTCGAGCATCAGGGTCACGGGCCCGTCGTTCACCAGGTCGACCTCCATCATCGCCCCGAACTGGCCGGTCGCGACGGTGAGCCCCAGGGCGCGGAGCCGCTCGATGAAGCCTGTGTACAGCGGAATCGCCACCTCGGGCCGCGCCGCGTCGATGAAGCTCGGCCTCCGCCCCTTGGCGGCGTCGCCGTAGAGGGTGAACTGGCTCACCACGAGCACCGCGCCGCCCACGTCGGCCAAGGCCCGGTTCATCTTGTCGTCGGCGTCGGTGAACAGCCGGAGGCCGGCCACCTTCTCCGCCATCCACAGCGCCTGCGCGTCGGTGTCGGTGTGCGTGAAGCCCACCAGCAGGCAGAAGCCGCGCCCGATGGCGCCCGACACGAACGGGGCACCGCCCCCCTCGGGACGGATGCGGACCTCGGCCCGCGCGACGCGTTGCAGCAGGACTCTCATGGGGGCGAAAGAAAGGGGGCCCGCGCCGTTCGCGCGAGCCCCCTCGTCCCCGGCGTTGGTGCCGGCTACTCCACCGTCACCGACTTGGCGAGGTTGCGCGGCTGGTCCACGTTCGACCCGCGCTTGACCGCGATGTAGTAGGCCAGCAGCTGGAGCGGCACGCTCGCCAGGATGGGCGAGAACATCTCGAGCGTCTGGGGGATGCGGAACTCGTAGTCGATCTTGCCCACGAGGCTCGGCTCGGCCTGCGACGTGATCGCGATGACCTTCCCCTTCCGCGCCTTCACCTCCTGCACGTTGCTCACGATCTTGTCGAAGATCGAGTCGTGCGGGGCGATGCACACCACCGGCATCATCTCGTCGATGAGGGCGATCGGGCCGTGCTTCATCTCCGCCGCCGGGTAGCCCTCGGCGTGGATGTAGGAGATTTCCTTGAGCTTGAGCGCGCCTTCCAGCGCGGCCGGGAAGTTGTAGCCACGTCCGAGGTACAGGAAGTTCTGCGCGCGCTTGAACTCCTCGGCGATCTGCTCGATCTCGTCGGCGCGATCGAGGATGCTCTGGATCTGGGCCGGCAGGGCCTGCAGCGCCTCGACCATCCGGCGCCCCGTCATGATCGACATGTCGCGGAGGCGGCCGATCTTGAGGGTCAGCAGCGCGAGCGCCACCACCTGCGACGTGAACGCCTTGGTGGAGGCCACGCCGATCTCGGGGCCCGCGTGGATGTAGATGCCGCCATCGGCTTCGCGGGCGATCGTCGAGCCCACCTGGTTCACGATGCCGAGCGTGCGGGCGCCGCGGCGCTTGGCCTCGCGCATGGCGGCCAGCGTGTCGGCGGTCTCGCCGGACTGCGACATCACGATGCACAGCGTGCGCTCGTCCACGATCGGGTTGCGATAGCGGAATTCGCTCGCGTACTCGACCTCCACCGGGATGCGCGTCAGTTCCTCGAGCATGTGCTCGCCGATCAGCGCCGAGTGCCAGCTGGTGCCGCACGCCGTGATCACGATGTTGTCGAAGAACAGCAGTTCGTCGTCGCTCAGGTTCAGTCCGCCGAGCTTCGCCGTGCCGTCCTCCACGAGGAGGCGGCCGCGCATCGTGTTCTCGATGGTCGTCGGCTGCTCGAAGATCTCCTTGAGCATGAAGTGCTGGTACCCGCCACGCTCGATCTGGCCGAGGTCCCAGTCGATCTTGGTGACGGCCCGGTCGAGGTGGGTGCTGCTCATGTCGATGATCTTGTATCCCGTGCGGTCGAGCACGGCGAGGTCACCGTCGTCGAGGTAGATCACCTCGCGCGTGTGCTTGAGGATCGCCGAGGCGTCGGAGGCGATGAAGTACTCGCCGTCGCCGAGCCCCACGAGGAGCGGGCTCCCCTTGCGGGCGGCCACGATCTTGTCCGGCTCCTTGCTGCACACCACGGCAATGCCGTACGTGCCGTCCACCTTCTCGAGGGCGCGGATCACCGCCTCCTCGAGGTTGCCCGCGTACATCTCCTGGATCAGGTGCGCGAGGACCTCGGTGTCGGTCTCCGACGTGAAGACGTACCCGCTCGCCTCGAGGCGCTGCCGGATCGCGGTGGCGTTCTCGATGATGCCGTTGTGCACCACGGCGATGCTGCCGTCGGTGCTGGTGTGCGGGTGCGCGTTCATCTCGGTGGGCGCGCCGTGCGTGGCCCAGCGCGTGTGCGCGATGCCGAGCGTGCCCGTGACCGGCGTGCTGTGCAACACGGCCTCGAGCTTGGCGATCTTGCCCGG
>JANLSF010000450.1:0-6668 GCA_031362285.1 Gemmatimonadota bacterium
GATCGCCGCCGCGCTCGTCACGATCCCCCCGGTGCGCCGCACCCCCTCCGCCACCGCCGCGCGCTCGTCCAGTCCCGCGCGCCGCGCCTCGGCCACGCGCGCGATGAGGAACACCTCGTAGTCCATGCTCAGCCCGAAGACGATGCAGAAGAGGAGGAGCGGGACGATCGGGAAGACGCCGTCGACCGGTGCATCCAGGTCCACGAGCCAGAGCCCATGGCCATCGGCGAAGACGAGCACGAGGGCGCCGCACGCGGCCGCCACCGAGAGCAGGTTGAGGGCGACCGCCTTGAGTGGCACGAGCACGGACCGGAAGCCGACGGCGAGGGCGAGGATGGTCCCCAGGACGATCGCGAGGATGACCCCGGGCAGCCGACCGGAGACCGCCTCCTCGTAGTCCACGTTGAAGGCGGGGAGTCCCCCGACCTGCGCCGAGGCGCCGGCCACGCCGCCAACGCGCGAGATGTCGAGGGCGCGGAGCCGGTGCACGAGGTCGTTCAGGGCGCGTGGCTCGACGCCTTCGCGTGGCAACACCTCGAGTACCGCGGCGTCGCCCGACCGGCTGAGGAAGCTCGCGCGCGCCCCGGCCGGAACCATGGCGAGGACCGCGGACGGCGGCAGCACCCCGGAGGGATCGAACAGCGGCAGCGCCCGCACGCTCCCCACCAGTGGGTCCCCCGCGATGACGCGACCCACGCGCGCCGTCGCGGCCCACCCCGCCACCGACGTGGCCGAGGATCCCGGCGGCAGGCGCAGCACCACGCGCAGCCCCTGCACCAGGCGGCCACGCTCCATGCGCTGCAGGGCGTGCACGGCCCGCGCCGACTCCATCTGCGGCGGCAACCAATCGCCGCGAGGCAGCTCGGTGGAGAGCCGGCGCGCCTGCCACGCGAGCAGGAGCAGCGGCGCGCCACAGGCCAGCAGCACGATCACGGGTCGCCGCGTCACGACATCGCTCCACCAGCGCCACCGCGCCGACGGGTCCGCCGGCCGCGCGCGCGCCGGATCGCGGCCGGGGATGCGCCAGGGGGCGGCGACCAGCCAGCGACCGCACCACACCATGAGGCCGGGCAACAACGTGGCCGCCAGCAGCACCGACGTGACGACCACCAGCAGGCCACCGACCGCGACCGACCGCACCTCGTTCACCGGCACCGAGAGCAGCGCGGCGAAGCCGATCGCGACCGCGAGCCCCGAGTGCAGAATCGTCCGGCCGGCATGCCGCGCCGCGAGCTCGGCCGCCTCGGGAATTGAATGCACCTCGCGGTGCGCCTCGCGGAACCGGCTGACCGTCAGGAGCGCGTAGTCGATGCCGAGCCCGAGGCCCAGCATCGTGACGACGTTCTGCAGCAGGATGGACAGCGGCCAGACGATGGACACGAGGGCGGCCGCGCCGAGCGAGAGCCCGATGGCCACGAGCCCGGCCACGAGCGGGAGGGCGGCGGCGCGGACCGTGCCGAAGGCGAGCACGAGGAGCAGGAGCGTCAACGGCAGCGCGCGCCGCTCGGCGTCGGCGCCATTCTCGGCGCTGGTCCGGCGCAGGTCGGCATTGAGCGGCACCTCGCCCGTCCATTCAAGTGCGATGGCCGGATGCGCGGTGCGAAGCCGATCCGCCAAGGCGCGTGTCCGCGCGCGAAGGGGGGCCACGAGCGCATCCGCCGCGCGCGCGCCCGGCGCGAGGCCCACCATGACCACGGAGCCCGCTCCGCGCGCGCCAAGCAGGAGAGTATCCGCGTTGTCGAGATACGACAGCGTCCCCGCCACGCCGGGGGCCGTGCCGAGGTCGGCGACCACGTGTGCGAGCAGCGCGCGCCCCTCGGGTGAGACGGCCGGCGGTGCTCCCGTGATCACCAGCGTGGCGTACTGCGCGAACGGGGAGGCAAACTCGGTCGCGAGGGCACGCTCCACCTGCGCCGACTCGCTGCCGTCGACGCGCGCGGCGACGTCGAGGCGCCCTTCCACGCCTGGCGCGAACGGCAACAGCCCCAATGCCACGGCCAGCCATGCCGCCGCCACCCACGCCCGGCGTTCCACCAGCCAGCGGGCCACCATCAAAACCACCCGTCCTTCTGCAGCGAGCAGTTCGCGCAGGCAGCCACCTGGTCGTACCGGCGCTGGTGGACGAGGCGCCGGATCTCGCGCATGCGTGGGCCGTTCCACACCTCGGCGAGCGTCGCCTCGCGCACGTTGCCCACGATCTCGGTGCGCGCCCAGTCGTGGGTGCAGATCAACACGTCGCCATTGTGCAGGATGCTCGCCGACCCGAACGGCATGGGGCAGTGGCCGAAGAAGGCCCGGGCGGCGCGACGGCCGATGCGGTGCAGCAGGGGGACCGCCGAGAGCCGGTGCCGCTCGTCGAAGTCGGTGAGCGTGCCGACGCGATTGTTGGCCGTGTACACGAACACCGGCACGCCTCGCTTGCGCCAATGCCGGGCGAACGCCTTCACCTCGTGCTCGTTGTCGCGCAGCTTCACGAGCCGCACGAAGATGTTGGTATCGGGCAGGTTGGCGCTCACCGCCCGCTCGACGCCGGCCAGGACGGTGTCGTAGTCGAGTCCCTTGCGGATCGCGCGGTACGCGTCGCGGCTGAGCGCGTCGAGCGAGATGTCAAGGATGTCGAGACGGCTCTCCCGGATCTGCGCGATCACCTCATCGGTGAGGAGCGCGCCGTTCGTCACCAGTTCGGTGCCGATGCGACCCCCGCTCTGCGCCTTGACCTCCGCCAACCGCCGGAAGAGCCGCTTGTCGAGCAACGGCTCGTTCTGGAGCATCGGGATGAAGGTGCGCACCAGCGGCTGCGCCGTGACCTCGGCAAGCAGCTTGTCGAGCAGGGCATCATCCATGCGCCCACGCGGAAATACGTCCTTGAACACCGGGTACGGGCACATCGTGCACGACGCCTGGCAGGCGTTGATGGTCTGCAGCTGGATGATCCAGGGGTACGGGTGGGCCGCCATGTCGTGCTCGGGAGAGTAATGGCGGTTGGCGGCACGCATGCCGCCGTACACGCGCCACTCGTAACCCCACTGGGTCATGCGGGCTCGGCTCATCGGGCGTGCCTCAGGTGAGGGCTGGTTCGGGGTGCAGCAACCGGTGGTCGAGGGCGGGGCCGCGGTAGCGGCCGTCGGGCGTGGACACGAGGGCGTGGATGGTGGTGCGCTGCGCGAGCAGGCCGCAGAGCGCCGCGCCGAGCGGATCTCGCACGTCGAGCCCGAGGGTCAGGCAGGAGAGCCCGTGGCCGCGATGCCCGGCGTAGCCGTGCAGCACGAGGGCGCGCATGGCGGCGAGGTTGGCGTCCGGCACGCAGAGGTGGATCGCCGTGGCCTGGTGCACGGCGCCTCCCGCCGACGGCAAGGCCACCGCGCCGGTGAGTGGCGACGCCGCATTGAAGGCGAGGCGGAAAGCGTTCATGCCGGGCGAGTAACGGGTGACGCGGAGCTGCTTGAACGAGCGCTGATCCCACCAGCCCACGAAGCCGACCAACCGCCCGGCGGGGTCGCGGGCGAGGCAGTACGACCCGATGTCGAGTCCCGGCGCGCGCGCCACCCACGCGGCGAACGAGGCAGCGCTGAATGCCGGCGCCATCTGGCGCGTGGCCGCGTGACGCGCCCAGCAGGCCATCATCTCGTCCACGTCACGCTCCGTGGCCTCGGTCACGCGGTAAGGTGACGCTGGCACCCGGCGATGCCACACGAGCGGGATGCTGTGCGCGTGGAAGGACGCAAACGGATGCAAGGCCGGCATGCCGCGCGGTCCGCGCATGCGCTGCTCCATCGAGCTGTTGCCGGCCAGCACCGTGAGCCAGGTGGGCGCATCGCCACCCAGCCAGCCGCGCCCCACCGCGCAGAGGTAGTGCACGAGCGCATCGGCCACGGGACCGCCCCGGTGCGCCGGATGCACCTTGAGGTCGCCCGTATACAACACGCGCGCCGGGGCACCGTTCAACCAGCACTCCCGCTGCGCCACCAGCACGCACCCGGCAATGCCGCCGCCGCTCGCCTCGACCACGCCCACCTGCCACCGTTCGCCCTCGAGCCGCGAGAGGGCCAGGAAGTCGGGCCCACGGTCGACGCACAACCCGAGGTCCCCTTCCATGGGGCACGCCGCCGCGAGCGCGATCAGGGCGCCATTGTCGGAGGGCCGCGCCTCGCGGACGACCAGCGCATCTCGCGCCGTGTCGGGCATCGTCCCGGCACTCATGGGCGGCCCCCCGGATGCACCGTGCAGACGACGAATCGGCGTTGCACGAGGCTCCGCTCGCCACGCATGAGCGCGGCGCTCGTGTCCCGATCCTCCACGACCACGCTGCTCCAGCGCGCCGGCACCTCCGTCCAACCCACGAAGTTGCGGAAGCAGACGCGCGCTCCCGGGCGGGCCGTGCGCGCGACTTCGGCGAAGAGCGCGTCCAGTGAGTCGTCGTCCAGCCATTCGCCGATGTTCGACAACACGAACCCGTCCACGCTCTCCGGGTCGCACCGGCGCAGGTGATCGGTGACCGTGCCGTCCACGAGCTTCAGCGCTGCGGGCTCCGCCGCCAGGCGCGCCGCACCGCTCGCGGACAGATACGGAGGCACCCCGTTCGGCTCATCCGCGGGATAGCGCCCCGCGAACAGGTGATGCAGGAAGTAGTTGCTGGCCACCGGCAGTTCGCAGAGCGTGTACGCGATCCGCTCGCGGAACTGCTCGGCGAACGGATGGGCCCCGGCGTGCTCGGCGAAGGCGGCGTCGTAGCCACGATGGATCGAGGAGCGCCCCACGAGCAGCCGGAAGAGCGCGCGCCACCGCCGGTTGTCCCACTGCGCGTGGTAGAGCACGCGCTGTTCCTCGAGCGAACGGCACGCGAGCAGCTGCGCCACCAGTGCGCGCGAGTGCACGAGCCACCGGTGCGCCCGGGCGAGCCGCCTCATCATCCGCTCGCACGTCCCCGCATTCAACACCCCTCCACCGATGTGCGCCGGGTGCGCGTCCCACCACGCCTGCGCTTCCGGGGTCAGCAGGTCGCGCAGCACGGCGTACGCGGCACGCCGCGCGCGCGGCGTGGCCGGGCCGGCGCCAAGGAACGCGAGTCGCGCGTCGCCCTCGAGCCGCAGCACCGCCGCGCGCTTGAGTTCCACGAGGTGGTTCTGCGTGGCGTTCAGGTCCACCGCCGTCACCTCTCCCGCCCCCGCGGCCAGCAGCGACAACGCAGTGCATCCGCCGCTGGCCACGGCGACGATCCGGTCGGTCGGTGTGGCACGCAACGCCGCGATCTCGAGGAGCGGATCCTCGTGCACCTGGGCGAACGTGAGGGGTCCGTGCAGGGCGCCGCTCAGCGTCGTGCGGGCCGCCGGGCCGGGCGTCGCGGCCCGGGCGGCCGATTCCACCAGCGCCGTCGTCATGCGGCCACCCTCCACTCATAGTCGCGCAGCACCTGCCCGTAGAGCGCGCGATCCAGCGCGGCGTACCGGCGCATCATCGCCGGGACCACGTCGCCACGCCGCACCGTCTCCGCCTTGAGCCAGTCGGCCACCCACGCGAGGTGGTACTTCTCCTCCTCGAGCATCCGGCGCAGCGTCGCCTGCACCGCCGGATGGGTCCCGGGGCGCCGCAGGTGCTCCGTGAAGTGGCGGTAGACCGTGCGCTCGAACACCTGCGTCACCGCCAGCACCTCGCAGAGCGACGTGGGCGTGCCGGCCACGACCGCGAAGCGCGCCTGCCAGGTGTCGCCGGTCGGCGTGGGCTCGGCGCCCACCGCCAGGATCGTCTCCGTCCAGTACAGCGCGTGCTGCACCTCCTCGGCGCTGTGCCGGGTGAGGTGGGCGAGCAGTGTGCCACCGCGGGCGCGCCGCGCGAGCTGCCCGAGCACGAGCCCCCCGTGCAGTTCCGACGCCCGGTAGAAGTTCAACAACCGCAGTTCCGCCTGGGTGATATTCATGGTGTCCTCAGCGTGCGGGGGGAAGGACGGACGACCCGACACCATCGGTGTCGAGGGCGTCCTTCAGGTGGTCCACGAGCCGGACGCCGCAGAGGCGCTCGATGCGCGTGGCGAAGGTGCGGAGGGCGAGGGCATCATTGGCCATCGCGATCGGGAGCGTGTCCACGGCGCGCTCACCGAAGTGGTGGAAATGCGTCGCCGCCTCGAGCACGCGCGGCACCACGCCGGGGTCGGCGGCAATGCGCTTGGCGATGAGGTCCGAGGCGCTCTGCGCATGCCGCACCTCGTCGGCGGCGATGCGCGCCATCAGCGCCCGCAGCACGGGCTCGTTCGACTGCTCCCCGATGCGCCGGAAGAAGTACACCGCGAGGTGCTCGCTCAGCATGAACTCCACGAGGGGGCCGATCTCGTCGTCCGGATCGAGCGTGCGGTCGGCCTCGGCGCGCCGCACCTCCCGCAGCTCGTCGTCGGTGATGGCCGGCTCGTGCCCCACGGTCTCGAGGTACCAGCGCAGCGCGTGGAAGTGCTTGAACCCCTCGTACATCTCGAGCGAGAACACGACGCCCGCATCCACGTCGGCCCAGAGCAGGCGGAGAAGCTGGCCCAGGTTCACCGGATGGAACGACTCGATGATGGCCGCGTCGCGGAGCTTGGCGTGCAGGGCCGACTCCTGCCCTGCGACGCGGTGGTCGATGGCGTGCCACGCGATGTCGCGCTCGACCGACCAGGCCCCGCGATCCGAGGCCGTGGCATG
>JANLSF010000461.1:0-2549 GCA_031362285.1 Gemmatimonadota bacterium
GTGGTCTACTTCCATCTTGCCGACCGGCTGAGCTGGCTCGATGCGCTCTACTTCGTGGTCGTCACGACGGCCACGGTCGGCTACGGCGACATCAGCCTGCTCAACGCCGGCGCGCTCTCCAAGGTGGTCGGCATCGCGCTCATCGTCGCCTCCACCTGCTTCATCTGGATGATCTTCTCGCTCACGGTGGACCAGCTGCTCAAGCGCCGCGCGCAGTTGGCGCTCGGCCACCGGCCGTACCGCCTTCGCGATCACGTCATCCTCTGCGGGCTCGGGCGGCTCGGGTACTTCATTGCCGAGGGGCTGCTGCGACAGGGCGAACGCGTGGTGATCATCGAGGCGAACGAGTCGCTGCACACGCTCGACCACCTGCGGTCGCTCGGCGCCGACGTCTACGTGGGCGACGCCCGGCTCCCCCGCGTCCTGCGCGACGTGGGCGTCACGCGCGCCCGGGCGCTGTACTCCGTGATCAACAACGACCTCGTGAACCTCGAGGTGGGGCTCAACGCCGGCTCCTTCGCGCCACAGCTGCGCCTCGTCTTGCGCGTCTTCGACGAGACGATGTCGGAGCGGGTGAAACAGCACCTCGACATCCGCCTGACGTACAGCATGTCGGCGATCGCCGACCAGCAGCTCTTCGACGCCGTGCCGCAGGCGCGCTGAGAGGGGTCAGTCGCCGCCACCGCCGCAACTCGACGAGCATCCCGACCCGCCGCTGTCGCCGCCGCTGTCACTCCCCGATCCGCCATCGCCCCCCGTGCCCGCGTCGGCTCCGCCGTCGGACGGGCCGTCCCACGAATCGCCCGAGCCGCCGCCGGAGAAGCCGCCGCCGCCGCCCGTGTGAAAGGCGTCCGATGTCCCGCCGTCCGCCCCGAAGATCATGAACAACGGCTCGCTCTCGTACGAGGACGACGACCGCGGCCCGCCGTCGTCGGACGACGGCGTGCGCGACCGCTGCTTCGGCGCGAGCGGGCGGAACTTGGGCGTCCCCCAGATGTCGGCCGGGGGCTCCCGGTTGAACTCCGACTCGTAGAACGCCAGCGTATGGGCATACTGTGCCTGGAAGACGTCCGTCTGGCTACTGGACTGGACGAGTTCCGGGTTGTGGTCGAAGTCGCGGCCGAGCACGTCGCGGCAGAACTCCCGGTAGCCGCGCGTGAAGAGCAGGTGCTCGTGCCACACCTGGTCGATCACCTTGGGCGGCGTGACGCTGGTCTCGCTCACCAGCCCCAAGTACACGAATTTCTTGTACTCATGGATGGCGCGCAGGGTGAAGTCACGCTTCCACCCCAGCTTCCCGGCCACCTTGCTCGCAAAGGCCTGCGTCGAGGCGTCGCTGCCACCAAAGGCGGCCCGGACGCGGTCGCCAAGGTGGGCGGGCACGATGTGATCGAAGTGGTAGCGCTTGAGGCGGAGCCAGAGCTCTTTCTTCATGCGGGAAATCTTCTTGCGCGGCGCGCGCGCCGCTAGCCCGACCTGCCACGCCACGACACCGCGCTCCGCGCGCTGCCCCCGCGTGGCGATCACGCCGGGTCGGCGAAGCGCAAGGCACATGCCACGATGAACAGGTTGATCGCGGCCAGCGCGACGGCCGGGAGCGTGCCAACCACCGAGTCGCGGGCGCGGACCCGGGCGGCGATCCCGAACACCATCAGCGCGGTGAGCGCGGCCGCGCTGATCACGATGAGCGGGGGCACGACCATGCCCGCCGCGAGGCCACCAGCGCCGAGCACCTCGAGCGCGCCCGTGAGCCGCCGAATCCGGCTCAATCCGAACCGCTCGAAGTCGGCGACCATCGCCCCGAAGAAGAGCAGGCTGACTCCGTAGCCTACGAAGAGCACGATCGACAGGCCGAGCGACACGTGGTACGCTATATTCACGGAGGGGCGGGGTTCGTCTGTTGTGTGGCGGACGTGGCAACAGGTCTCATACTGAGGATAACGCGCATGCCGACGATTTCGATTCCGGCAATTCTCCAGGTGATTGTGGGCCTCGGGCTGCTCAACGTCTGGCTGCTGCGTTCCGCATCGGCCACGGCGTATCGCGGTGGTGCCGCGACGACGCTCAAGGAGGAGTTCGCCGCGTACGGGCTCCCCGACGCAGCCCGGTACGTGGTGGGCACCCTCAAGGTCGTGGCCGGAGTCATCCTGATCGCGGGCCTCTGGCTGCCGCTGCCGGTGCGCGTCGCGGCCGGCGTGGTGGCGGTCCTGATGGTCGGCGCGCTCGCCATGCACCAGAAGGTCAGTGACCCGCCCATGAAGTCCCTCCCGGCGGCCGTGATGCTGGTGATGTGCCTCGCCATCGTCGTGCTCCGTCCCGCGTGACCGCCCTCGAGCCACGGCGGGCCGCCACGTCCGCCCTGACCCTCACCGCCGCCCGCGCGCTCGACGCCAGCGACGAGCTTCGCCACTTCCGCGACCGGTTCGCCCTCCCCCAGGGGCGCGTCTACCTCGACGGCAACTCCCTCGGCGCCCTCCCCAAGGCCACGATGGCACGCCTGACCGCCGTCGTCGAGGAACAGTGGGGCCGAGACCTGATCTCCAGCTGGA
>JANLSF010000727.1:0-24571 GCA_031362285.1 Gemmatimonadota bacterium
TCAACGGCACCGACGACACGCCGCTCCCCAGCGCGACCGACGATGGCGTCTTCCGGATCGCCTTCGCCGGGCTCCTGTACCTCGACCGCAATCCGTCCACCCTCTTCCGGGCCATCCGCGACTTCCTCGACGTCACGGGCGCGACCCCCGAGCAGGTGCGGGTCGAGTTCATGGGCAACGTGGAGACGATCGGCGAAATTCCCGTCCGCGACATCGCCGCAGCCGCCGGCATCGTCCCCTGGCTCACGCTCACGCCGTCCCGTCCGCGCGCCGAGGCCATGGCGCTGCTCGCCCGCTCGCACGTCCTGATCAACTTCGCCGAACGCCTCCGCGAGACGATCGCCGCGAAGATCTTCGAGTACGTGCGCTTCCCGGCCTGGATCCTCCTCATCGGGCCCGCGGACAGCGCCACGCACGACGTCCTGGTGGGGAGCCACGCCCTCTCCGCGGCCCCCGACGACGCCGCGGGCATGCAGCGGCACCTCGAGACGGCCTACGCGAGCTGGAAGGCCGGCGGTCGGCCGCGGCCCATCGCCGAAACGCTCCCACTCGGTCGCGCCGTGCACGTCGAGCGCCTGGCCGGCCTGCTCGACGAGTTGTTCGGCCCCTCGGACGCGCCGTGAGCCGTCGCGAGTTGCTGCGGGCGTCCTCGGGGCACGGCCCCGGCTTACATTGCCTCGTCATGCCAGCGGCCCCGCCCTTCCCTGCCCTGCGCGCCGACGCCCCCGACCCGCACGCCCCATGTGCGGCATAGCCGGTTTCGCCGGCTGGGCCCTCGCCGCCGACCGCGCCACCGACACCGTCCGCGCGATGTGCGACGCCATCACGCATCGTGGCCCTGACGACTGGGGGTCGTTCGTCGCACCCGGCGTCGGCCTCGGCATGCGCCGGTTGAGCATCATCGACGTCGGCGGTGGCCACCAGCCGATCGGCAACGAGGACGGCACCATCCAGGTCGTCTTCAACGGCGAGATCTACAACCATCGATCGCTGCGCGCGGCCCTCGAGGCGCGGGGACACCGGTTCGCGACGCGCTCCGACACCGAGACGATCGTCCACGGCTACGAGGAGTACGGCGACGAGGTGGTGCAGCACTTGCGGGGGATGTTCACCTTCGCCATCTGGGACGCCCCGCGCCGCCGCCTGCTGATCGCGCGCGACCGTCTGGGCATCAAGCCGCTCTCGTACTGGCCGACCCCCGACGGCATCGCCTTCTGTTCCGAATTGCGCTCGCTGCTCGCGCTCGACCGTTTCTCGCCGATGGTGTCCGACGAAGCCGTGGCCCAGTACCTCGCCTTCGGCTACGTCCCCGAGCCGCGCACGATCTTCGCCGGCGTGCAGAAGCTGCCGCCGGGCCATCGTCTCTCGTGGACGGCCGCCGCGGGACCGCACGTGGAGCGCTGGTGGTCGGCGGTCCGCCCGGAACTCACGGGGGTGAGCCAGGACGAGGCCGTCGCCGAACTGCGCCGGCTCCTCGTCGATGCCGTGGAGTCGCATCTCGAGTCCGAGGTGCCCCTCGGCGCCTTCCTCTCGGGGGGATTGGACTCCTCGACCGTGGTGGCGCTGATGGCCAGCGGCGGCCGGCGCGTGCAGACCTTCTCCATTGGCTTCGACGACGATGCGTTCAACGAGGCGCCGGCGGCCGCCGCCGTGGCCAGGGCGGTGGGAACCGAGCACACGGAACTGGTGGTGCGCCCCGACGTGGACGCCATGATCGACGGGCTCGTGGCGGCGTTCGATGAACCCTTCGCCGATTCCTCGGCGATTCCGACCTATCTCGTCTCCGAGTTGGCCCGGCGCACGGTGACGGTGGCGCTCTCGGGCGACGGCGGCGACGAGCTGTTCGGCGGCTATACCCGGTACTTCGACGTGCTCAACCGGCCCGAACTCCCGGGGGCGGCGCGGGCCCTCGCCACCGCCGTCGGTCGCGCCCTGCCGCCCGGCTTCTATGGCCGCGGCCGCATGATCGACCTCGGCCGCGTGCGACGCGGCCGGTACGCCAGCACGGTGGCGCTGCCACTCGAAGTGGCGGACGGGGGAGTGGCGGCGGAAGGGGTGGCGGCGCTGGCCGGCCGCTTCGAGTCGCTCCTCGACGGCCCGTTCGACCGCGCCGCCTCGCGCGACTTCGCCACGCAGATGACGCTGGTCGACATGGAGACCTATCTCCCGGGCGACATCCTCACCAAGGTCGACCGGATGACGATGGCCGTCTCGCTCGAGGCGCGCGTCCCGCTGCTCGATCACCCGTTGGTGGAGTTCGCGTCCGCATTGCCGGCCTCCCTCAAGTTCCGCCACGATCGCGGGAAGCACCTCTTTCGCGAGGCGATCTCGTCCATCGTGCCGCCGGAGGTCCTGACCCGGCCCAAGCGCGGCTTCGCCGTGCCGCTGGCAGCCTGGTTCCGCGGCCCGCTGGCGCATCGCGTGTCGGAACTGGGGACGTCCACGGGGGGCGCCGAGCGCTGGCTCGAGCGAGGCGCCGTGCGACGGATCGTGCGCGAACACCAGAGCGGTCGTCGCGACCACAGTCCGCTGATCTGGCGGCTGCAGGTTCTCGACCTGTGGCTCCGCCACCTGGAGAGCGGGCGCCTGCGCGGCCGTACGTGGCCGGGACTCGCCAAGGGCGTCCTGGCCACCGCGACGGTGTGAGCGCGTGACGGCGCACCCGGGCACCACGCGCATCCGCATCGCCTTCTGCGTCGACAACCTGTCGCTGGGCGGCACCGAGCTCAACATGTGGCGCCTCGCGGAGCGGCTCGACCGCCACCGCTTCGATCTCGTGGTGCTGCATGGCCGCGACGGCCCGCTGCTCCCCCAGCTGCGCGACCTGGGAGTCCGGACCGAGGCGATCCGCATTCCGTCGTTCAAGTCGGCCGCGTCGTTCGCCGCGGCGCGGGAGCTGCGCGCCTGGCTTGCGCGCGAGCGCATCGACGTGCTGCACGCGCACGACATCTACAGCAACGTGCTCGCCGCCCTCGCCCTCACGCCGCGCGGTCCCGCCGGCCTGATCGTGAGTCGGCGCTGGGGGGCGCTCCACTATGGCCGGGCGCTCCGCTGGGCCAACCGCTTCGCCTACGCCCGCGCCGACGCCGTGCTCGCGAACTCGGACGGCGTCGGCGCCTCGCTGCATGTGGACGAGGGGGTGGCGCCCGGTCGCATCGTCGTGGTCCCGAACTTCGGGGACGAACGGCTGTTCATCCAGCCGGACCCGGCAGCCCGGGCGGCGTTGCTCGAACCGCTCGGCGTTCCGGCGGACGCCCTCGTCGTCGGCAGCGTGGCCAACCTGTACCCGGTGAAGGATCAGGGCACGCTGTTGCGCGCGGTGGCGGCGCTTCCGCCGCTCCCACGGGCCGTGCACGTCGTGCTCATCGGCGAGGGGGGAGAGCGGGGCACACTCGAGGCGCTCGCGCGCGACCTCGGGCTCGGGTCTCGCGTGCACCTGGCCGGCTCTATCCCCGACGGCGGCCGGTACCAGCGCGCCTTCGACGTCTCCGCCCTCACCTCGTTGAGCGAGGGGTTCCCGAACACGTTGGTCGAGGCCATGGCCGCGCATCGTCCGGTGGTGGCCACGCGCGTCGGCGGAGTGCCGGACGCGGTGGTCGACGGGGAGACGGGATTTCTCGTGGAGGCGCGCGACCACCTGGCGCTCGCCGACCGCCTCGGGCGGCTGCTGGGCGACGAGGGGCTGCGCGCGCGCATGGGAGCTGCGGGCGCGGCCCGCGCCGCGCAGCGGTTCCACCCGGACGTGGTGCTGCCGCTGCTGTCGGGGATCTACGAGCGCATCGTGCGCGCGCGCCGCGGCTGAGGCGTCGCCGTCGAGCCGTCGCCCGGCGTCAGCGCGCGGACCTGCGGGCCCCCGACTGCATCGCCTCGTCCGCCATCTTCCCGTAGATCTCGCCGAACAGGTAGATGATGCTGATGTACAGGTAGAGGAACGAGGTGCGCTGGTACGAACCCCAGAGGCCCGACACGAGCACGCCGATGAAGCCGAACCGGATGAAGCTCAATTGCATGGCCAGCGGTGGCGACCAGGCCTTGAGCGTCGTGACCATCTTCCCGGAGCGCCAGAGCACGGCGCCGAAGAGCAGGAGCAGCATCGAGACGCCGAGCACTCCGGTTTCGGCGAGGGCGTTGATATAGGTCGAGTGCGTGTCGCGTCCACCGCGGGCAATCCCGGGCATGTCGCCGCTGCGGGCATAGACGCGGTGCACGAGCTGGTACGTGCCGATGCCGACCCCGAAGATGGGATAGTCGGCGATGATCGTCTTGGCGACCTTCCAGATGGCCACGCGCTGCGCGGCCGAGCCCTCCTCGTCCACCCCTTCCAGTCCCTCCGACGAGGTGAGACCGGCGAGCCCGCCGAGGCGATGCCACACGTTCTTGGGAGCGGACGTGCCCACCACGATGCAGGCCACCGTCATCAGCAGCAGCGTCTTCGGCTTCGGGCGCTGGCGAATGACCACCAGGATGATCACGACGGCGAGGGCGATGATCGCCCCGCGTGACTGCGTGATGAAGACGATGGCGATGAGCACGAGCAATTGCAGGAGCGCCCCGTACCAGACGAACCCCTTCCGTTCGGTGACGAGCAACCCCGCGCACATCGTGATCGGCACGAGGCAGAAGGCGGCCAGGTCGTTGGGGTTCGCGAACTGGAAGTTCCAGGCCACGCGACCGTTGAAGGTGTTGCCGTACACGTAGTTGAAGAGCACGCCGCGCATCGGGAAGAGCGCGTAGAAGAGCAGCCAGACGAGCATGAAGAAGCGCAGCTGCGCCGGCGTGCGCACCACGTTGCAGGCCAGCAGGAAGATCGTCGCGATCTTTCCATACTCGATCAGGTTCTGGAGCGCCGGGTCGGGGAACACGGCGCCGAAGGTGCTGATGAGGCCGGCGAGCAGGAACAGGCAGAAGATGCGCCACTCGAACGGCAACCGCATCCGGTCGCGCATGATCAGGGTCGACACCATGGCGGCGACGAGTGCGGCCTCGCCGAGCGGCAGCACCCCTTGATGCACGACGAACAGGTACAGGATCAGGCCCAGCATGCCCAGCGACCACTGCACCCCCTTGAACGGCGAGGTGGGGGGCGCCTCCCACGCGAAGGCGGCAGCGGCGCCCGACCGTGCCGGTTGGGCCATCGCGGGCTGCGGGTCGAACCATGGGAGTCCGCCCATCACGGCCGATCGCCGCGCCGAGCGGTCCATCGACGCGCGCGTGCGCCAGCCTGAGGTGGGTGCGGTCACGAGGGGAGAGTCGGGCGTTGGCGCACGGTGATGCGACGAGCATCGGCGGCCACCGCAACGCCCTGAAGATAGCGCTTCCGCGTGGGCCAGCGCCGTGACGAGGGTCGCCGCGGCCTGACGCCTGCGCGGCCTACCAGCCGCCCTTGCGGAGCAGCATCACGGGGATGGTCATCGCCATGATGCGCAGGTCGGTCCAGAGCGTGGCGGTGCGCAGGTACTCGAGGTCGTAGCGCACCTTGATCCGGACGCTCTCCAGGCACGTGTCGTACGTGTGGTTGATCTGGGCAAGGCCGGTGATCCCGGGCTTGGCCAGCGCGCGGAGCGGATACTCGCTGATCTGCTCCGAGAGTTCCACGAAGATCTGCGGACGCTCCGGACGCGGACCGACGATGTTCATGTCGCCGAGAACGACGTTGAACAGCTGCGGCAGTTCGTCGAGGCGCGACTTCCGCAGGAAGGCGCCGATCGGCGTCACGCGAGGATCGTTCTGCACCGCCCACACCGCCTGCCCCTGCGACTCCGCATCGGTGCGCATCGAGCGGAACTTGTAGATCGTGAACAGCCCGCCGCCGAAGTTCGACCGTCGGCGATCGCTCGACATCCGGTCGAGGCCACGCCGCCGGTCGCGCCCCACGCGGCTCTGCGTGTACATCGCCGGGCCGGGCGAGGTCAGCTTGACCGCGACCGCCACCAGCAGCAGGAGCGGCGAGATCACCACGAGCGCCACGAAGGCGATGGTGAAATTGACCACCCGATCGAGGAGCTCGTTCCGGTCGATCGGCTGGAAGTCGGGACCCGCACCCTGCGGCAGGCTGGAAACGCGCTCGAACGCGTTGGCCACCGATTCCGCCCCGAATGCCACGGCAGCCTGACGGGACGCCATAGGCGTTCCGGAAAGCAGCGTGGAAGCGGGACGGTCCATGGTCGAACCCCGTAAGGGAGGGAACAAGCGTGCGTCGGTGCAGCCCGGAACACTCGCCTACTGATGCACCTTGCGTGCTCGTGTTTCAGTGACACAGAGACGCACCACAAGGCAATACGTTTCAACAGCTTACGCCGTACCGACATGTTTTTGTACAGGTGCGCGAACTCGTCAGTTCGTTGCGAAGGCGCAACACGTTTCGGGCGCCGACCCCCCAGCGCCGCCTGGCCGGACCGCTCGTCCATGTCGCGTCGCACCGTTTTCGCGAAACGAGTCAGTGACCGAGTCGCCCAGGCTGCTCACGAAGGCCGCAGGATGTGACATTGAACACAAATCGTTACGGGAACGTCGGATGCGTGCGTCATCTACTGTTGCACGAGTGCATGAGCCGGTCAAGCTGACCGAGCGCAGGAAATGCCAACGTGATGCCAAGCAAAGACTTGCGTGCGCTGGTTGCCCCCGCATGCATCTTGCGTGTGCAATGTGCCGTGTAGGAGCGCGGAACGCACTCGCCCGAGCCTTCCGCCCCTTCCTGCGCGTCCCGGCCTCCCGTTTGTTCACGCCTGATCGCCACGCGCAATGTCCGAGAGTCGCTCACTTCGCCCGCCGGTTGTTCTGGTCGCGGACAACCAGGAATGGTCCCTCCGATCGATCGAGAGCATTCTCGGTCCCGAAGGCTACGCCGTGCTGCGCGCGTTCAGCGGGCAGCAGACGATCGATTTGGCCCGGGTGATCCAGCCGGACGTCATCATCATCGAATCGTCGATGCATGACATGACGTCGATCCAGATCTGCGAGTCGTTGCGGGTCGATCCCCATGTGGGCCCCAGCATTCCGATCGTCATTGCCACCACCCGGCTCGAGTCGCGGGCGGAGCGCCTTGCGGCGCACCGCGCCGGCGCCTGGGAGGTGTGGGGGCAGCCGCTCGATGCCGAGATGCTCCTCCTCAGGCTCGAGAACTACGTCCGGGCCAAGCGCGAGATCGACCGGGTGCGTGAGGATAGCATGGTCGACGCCGCCACGGGGCTGTACAGCCCGCGTGGCCTCACGAAGCGGGCCCGCGAGATGGGCGCCGAGGCGATCCGCCGGAAGGCCGGCATGGCGGCCGTGGCGGTCACGGCGCACAGCGCGGGCGCGGCCTCCGAGGAGTTCGCCGCTGCGGTGGTCGAGCAGATGGCCGAGATCCTCCGCCGCTGCTCGCGGCTCTCCGATGCCATCGGCCGGGTGGGACAGTCGGAGTTCGCGATCGTCGCCCCGTCCACCGAGGCCGACGGCGTCCTCAAGCTCCTCGAGCGCCTCCGCTCGGCGGTGGAGTCGCAGCCGATGAGCTTTGGCGGGGTCTCCCGGTCCATCGAGATGCGGGCCGGCTACTGCGCCGTCCCGAACCTCGAGGACTCCACCGTGGATGTCGACGAGCTGCTCCTCCGGGCGACCAAGGCGCTCCAGTACGCCCGCTCGGCCGACGGCGCCCCGCATCAGGTGAACGCCTTCGCCGACCTGCCGGTCAAGTACCTGCAGTAGGCCGCCTCGCTGGCGCCAGACGCGCAGAGGGCGGGACTCCACCACGGAGTCCCGCCCTTTCTGCGTCCCGCGCGCCGGCAGTCCGGCCGAGATTCACTCCTCGCCGAACTCGTTGCGCACCTTGCCCGAGCTCGACATCCGCATTTCCTCGGTCATCTCGCGCGCCACCGGTTCCTCGACGTCCTCGCGGTCCTCCTGGTAGTACTCCGAGAGGTACGAGTAGTAGGCGTACTCGCCGTCGGCGGTCACGTCATTCAGGATCGCGCCCAGCACGTTCATGGGGAGCTTGTCGAGCACCCGCAGCTTGGCCTCGGCCATCTTCCGGTCGGTCTCGCCCGTGCGCAGCACGATGGCCACGTTGCCGGCGCAGATGCCGAG
The DNA here is from genome assembly GCA_031362285.1 of Gemmatimonadota bacterium. Taxonomy (GTDB): domain Bacteria; phylum Gemmatimonadota; class Gemmatimonadetes; order Gemmatimonadales; family Gemmatimonadaceae; genus JACPPC01. The sequence continues at coordinate 8,062 of JANLSF010000727.1, forward strand.
CGCGAGGGCGTCGGCGCCCGCGCCGAGGGGCGGCGAGTCGATGATGAGGACGTCGTATTGCGGCTTGAGGGCGCGGAACATCTGCTCGAGCGGCGAATTGAGCATCTCGGGAGCGCGCGCCGTCCGGGTGCCGCAGGGGATGAGCGCGAGGTTCGGCTGCACCTCGGGACGCAGCGCCTCGAAGAGCGTCGCCCGCCCGGAGAGCACGTCCACCATGCCGGGCACCTGCGGCACGGAGAAGGCCGAGTGCAGGGCGCCGCGCCGGACGTCGCCGTCGATGAGCAGCGTGCGCAGCCCGGCCTCGGCGAACGAGACCGCGAGGTTGGAGGCGATGAGCGACTTGCCGTCGCCCGACATCGGCGAGGTGATCGTGACGGTGACCGGCTCGCCCGGCACGGTGAGGTGCTGGAGCGAGAGCCGCAGGGTTCGGAACGCCTCCACGACCTGGGCCGTGGCCACGGGGTCGCGCTCGCCCCGGCGATTGAGCTTCAGGCTGGGCACGAAGCCGATGATGTCGAGGCCGAGCTCGTGGGTGGCCTGCTCGGGGTACCGGAACCGGCGATCGAAGCGGTCGAGGAGGAAGGCGATCGCGATCCCGAGGACGAGGCCCGCGATGACGCCGCCGGCGATGAGCACGGCCGTGGTGTTCTTGGCCGGCTCGAGGGGGGCCACGGCGGTGTCGATGACCGACACGTCGGCGTCGGTGTTCTCCGACGACATGCGCACCTCGTTGAATCGCGCCAGCAGCTGCGTGTAGAGGTTGCTGGTGACCTCGACGTCGCGGCGGAGGCGCATCTCCTCGATCGTGCGCGCGGGGATCTTCTTGAGCTCGCTCTGCGCGCCGGCGAGCCGGCTGCTGAGCTGCTCCTCGCGGCGACGGAGCTGGTCGAGCATGGCGAGCGCGGCCTGGGGGATCGTCTGCATTTGCAGGATCCGCACCGCCTCGGCGATCTCCTTCACCTTCTTGAAGTCGTCGGTGTAGAACTGCCGGGCCGTGCGCAGCTCGGCCTGCCGCTGGGTCAACTCGTCAAGGGCGCTCTTGAGCGCCGGCGATCCCTGCACGACGCTCGGGAGCGCGATGAGCGCCTCGGCCGTGATCACCCCCGGGGTGGCCCCGGTCCGCGAGTCGGTCAGCAGCCGCTCCAGTTGCTCGCGATCGCGCCGGACCGTCTCGTAGTCGAACTTCTGGTCGAAGAACCCCTTGAAGGCGGGGTCGGTGGTCATCTGCGTTCCGGGGGCGACGACCGCACCGGTCTCGGTGGGTTCGGTGATGGTGCGCACGCGGAAGGTCTCGAGGGCGGTCTCGGCGTCCCTGAGGCGCCCAGCCGACGTCTTGACCTGTTGCTCGAGGACATTGCCGAAGTCCACGACGTTGCGCGTCTTGAGGCGGTTGCTGACCGTCGTGAATTCCTCGAGCCACCGGTTCATCGTGGTGGCCGCCAGCTCGCCATTCTCGCCCGAGAACTTGAGGCGGATGAAGTTGGTGAAGGGCGGGATGACCGCGCTGAAGGTCCGGCGCAACTCGACGCTCGCCTCGCGCGGCGTGCGGACCGTGAACTTGATGTTCTTGTCGGGTCCGGGGGAGCGGGGAATCCACTCGAACCCCACCTTGGTGCCCACCGAGTCGCCGAAGGCGCCCTTGTCGAGGTCGATGCCGGCGCGGGCGAGCACCCAGTTCTTGCCCGTTCGATCGGTCTTGAAGGTGTACTCGCCGCCCAGCATGCGGTTCTTGACCTTGAACCCGCGCAGCAGGTCGGAATCCTTCTTGGCGTCGGTCGCGACGAAGAGGGCGAGGCGACGGACCACCTGGTCAGTGACTTCGTACGAATTGAGGAGCTCGATCCAGCCTTGCTGCGAGATGAGCTCCGCGGCCTGTCCGGGCGAGGCGGAGAGCTTCTTGGAGTCGCCGCGCAGGAAGATGTTGGCCTGGACCTCGTACATCGGGCGCACGAACCGGGTGGCGACCACGCCGGCGACGGTCCCCGCTCCCACGAACGCCAGCACCCACCACTTGTGCCGCTTGATCGCCCCGACGAGCCGCGCGACCTGATTCGTCTGGGCTGGCCCGGCGGCCGACGGTCCCTGCGAGTAGGCCGGTGGGAGCGCCTGTGGCTGCTGGAGCGGCGGGTTGGCGCCGTACGAGGGAACGAGTTGGTTGGCCATCGGTGCGTATGTTTCGGTGACGTCGGACGGGGCCCGGGGGGCGCAGTTTTGCGCTCCCGGCACGGAGTCGTCTACCCCAGACGGAGAAGGACGATGCAGCCACCGGGCTGGCACACCCCGGGCACCCCAAGAAGGTACTGTAGCACGAATGCGACGGAGTTGACCCGGCGACTGACCCGGCTTCATGCAAGGGACGGGCCACGGCGACCATGAGACCGGGGCCCCGATCAGCCCGCCGAGGCTCCCTTACAGGGTTTCGGCTGCGTTTCCACTAACTTCTGCTTCACGTCAGGCTGGACTCTGGGGCATTTGTCACCAATATTGCCCTCCCACTGTTGCATCCGAGCCACGCCCCCCAGACCGGGGGCCTGTCGAATCCATACCGCAATGGCTCAATCGCCTAGCCGCCCGCACACCGAATTCACCGCCGCCGACGCCGGCGCGATCGCCGACGCCTCGGCCCTCCCGGCCGAGTTCAAGGCAGAACTACGGGTGCTGATCGTGGATGACGACCGCACCCTGCGCGAGGGCTGTGTGTCGGTGCTCGAATCCGAGGGCTACCAGGTCACCTCGACCGGACGCGGCGACGAGGCGATGAGCCTCGTGCAGACCAGGAAGTGGGATATCGTGCTCTGCGACCTCTTCCTGACGCCGATCACCGGCATGGAAGTGCTCAAGTCGACCTTGTCGCACAACAAGGACACGATCGTGGTGATGATGACGGGCAATCCGAGCATCACGACCTCGATCGAGGCGCTCCGCGAGGGGGCCTGGGACTACCTCCCGAAGCCGTTCGCCGCGACCCACCTCCAGGTGCTGATCGGGCGGGCGTCGCACGCGATCAAGGTGGCCCGTGAGACCCGGGACATGGAGTCGCAGGTCACGCGCGACAGCGGGAACTCCGACAAGATGGTGCTCCTCGGCATCTCCCCGCTGTTCCGGAAGGCGGTGGAGCTGGCGCGGCGGGTGGCTGCCACCGATGCCTCGGTGATGATCACGGGGGAGAGCGGCACGGGCAAGGAACTGATCGCGCAGTTCATCCACCGGCACTCGCGGCGCGCGTCGCGGCAGCTCGTGGCGATCAACTGCGCGGCGATGCCCGAGCCGCTGCTGGAATCGGAGATGTTCGGTCACCGGAAGGGGGCCTTCACGGGGGCGGACCGCGACAAGCCGGGCCTCCTCGAGACCGCCAACGGTGGCACGCTGTTCCTCGACGAGCTGACCGAGATGCCGATGTCGATCCAGGCCAAGCTCCTCCGCGTGCTGCAGGACGGCGTGGTGCGGCGGGTGGGCTCGGAGCAGGTGGACGCGATCGTCAACGTGCGCTTCATCTCGGCCACGAACCGGGAGCCGGCCGATGCCGCCGCCAGCGGCCTCCTGCGCGAGGACCTGCTCTACCGCCTGCGCGTGGTGCCGATCAAGCTGCCGTCGCTCCGCCAGCGCACCGAGGACATCTCGCTCCTCGCCAACCATTTCCTCACGCACTACTGGGGGCGCCATCATGGCGCCACCGAGGCGTCGCCCAAGTTCTCCGACGAGGCGATCGCCTTCCTCAAGACGCGCCCCTGGCGCGGCAACGTGCGCGAGCTGCAGAACGTCATCGAGCACCTCGCCGTGCTCGCCGAGCCGGGGTGCATCGTGCGGCCCGACGACATTCCGCTCCACGAGGAAGACGGCGGGATGGCGCGCGGCGGGGCTGTCGGCGACGCCGGGTTCCCGCCGAACGTGATGAACGAGGCCTACCACACGGCGAAGGAAAAGGTCATCGCGCACTTCGAGCGCGAGTACCTCGGCCGGCTCACGGCGCGCGCCGGATTCAACATGTCGAAGGCGGCCCGCCTGGCCGACATCGACCGCACGACGCTCTACCGGCTCATGGAGAAGCACGGCATTCGGCGCGAAGAACCCGCCGAGACGCCCGGGAGCTGACGTGTCCGCGCTCCAACGCACGAGCGGGCCGCACACGCCGAGGTCGAGCGGTGCCATCACCCCGCGCCTCTCGAGTCCGACCAGCGTCGAGGCCGTGATCGAGCCGCGCCGCGCGACGCCGCGGCCCGTGCCCCGGAGCGGCGCGGCCTGGATGGCGCTGGCGCGCGCGGTGGACCGCATGTGCTCGGACGAGAGCCGGCCGCGCCCGGACGGCGTGCCGCTTGACGTCCTCGCCGACGCGCTGGCCATGGTCGAGACGGCGGTGCATCTGGCGGCGGACGGGACCCCCGCCCCGCTCGGCGCGGTGCCGAGCTTCGTCTACGCGCACCGGGTGGCGGGCACGGTCCGGCACTGCTTTCTCGAGGAAGCCGCCGTCGCCGCCGTGGCGGACGCGCGCGAGCTGACCCAGGTGCTCGTGGCGATCGAGCGCGTGGAGCTCGCGCTCGAGGCCGATGCGGGGCAGCGGTTCCTGACCAAGCTGTCGGGGATCGAGGCGCCGAAGTTGCTGGCCGAGGTGGCGCACGACATGCGGTCGCCGCTGGGGTCGATCCTCTTCCTCGCCGAACGGCTGCGCAACGGGCAGTCGGGGCCGGTGACGCCGCTGCAGACGCGGCAACTCGGCCTCATGTACTCCGCCGCGCTCGGGCTCTCCGGGCTCGCGAACGACGTGATGGAACTCTCGCGCGGCGGGCTGCGCCTGATGGACCCGGAACCGATTCCGTTCTCGGTGGCCGACATCATGCAGCAGACGATCAACATCGTCCGCCCGATGGCCGAGGAGAAGGGACTGCTGCTGGAGGCGACGGTCCCCGAACTGGATGGGCGCATCGGGTTCCCGGCGGCGCTGCAGCGCGTGCTGCTCAACCTCTCGACGAACGCGCTCAAGTTCACCGAGCAGGGATCGGTGCGGCTCACCACCGAGCCCACCGGTCCGATGCAGCTGGAGTTCAGCGTGAGCGACACCGGACGCGGCATACCCCCGGCGGTCATGCACACGCTGTTCGACGCCTTCCGGCAGCGGGGGACGAACAGCGACTACTTCTTCTCGAGTGCCGGGCTGGGACTCGCGACCTGCCACAAGCTGATCGCCGCCATGGGCGGCGAGTTGCGGGTGGACTCGGTGGTCGACCGCGGCACGCGGTTCAGCTTCCAGCTCGACCTGCCCGCCGTCCGCTCGTAGCGAGCGCGGGGACGGCGCGGCGGGCGCGGCGCTACGGGATGACGTTGAAGACGGCGGAGCCGCGCTTCCCGTCGAGCGTGGCGAGCAGCTCGGATCGCCCGACGCGCAGCCCCTTCACGTAGTTCGTCGGCGACACCGAGATGTACAGCGGGTTGCCCAGCGTGAACACCGGCGTGCCGGTGCTCAACGTGCCCCCGCCCTTCCCCACGAGTTGCACCGTCACCAGCACCGAGTCCCCGACCCGCACGTCGGTGGAGTCGGGCGAGAGCGTGATGGAGGCCAGCCGCTGCTCCGCGGTGAGCACCGTCAGCGGACCGAACGGATCGCAGGCCGCGAGTGCGAGCGCGACGACACCGGCGACGACCAGGCGGCGGATCATCGTGCGCCCTCGCCGACGAAGCGCAGGCGGACCAGCCGTCCGCCGGAGAGGGCGCGGTTGTGCTCCGACACGCGCGTGGAGTCGGCGCTGTACTGCAGGCGAAGTTCGCGGTTTCGGCGCACGTTCTCGGTACTCGGAAAGGCCACCGGCGTCTCGTAGTTGCGCCGAAAGCCGGTGATGGTGTACCAGCTACCGAAGCCGAGCAACGTGGCGCCGCCGACGTAGCTCGTGGCGATCAGGATCCGCTGCCCCGATCCCTTGGCGGTCTCGTCGATGGCCACCTTGTAGTTGGCGTTGCTGTACGCGGCGAGGACGGTGCCGATGCCCAGCATCCAGAGGCCGCGCGAGATGCGCGAATTGCGCGCCTCATCGTCGACCCGGTTGAAGCTCACGGTCTCGGGCAGGAAGCGGGGGATCGTCGGCATGGGAAGCCGACGGTCGACGGAGGCCGTCAGGAGCTCGACCTCGGCGCGCTTCTTCGCGTAGCCGGCGGAGCTGCTCCCCGGCGAGCGCGCCTCGAGGATCATCTCCCAGATGCCGGCCGAAATGGGCTGGCCATTCAGGTTGCCGTCCCAGCGGGCGGGCTGCCCTTCGGTTCCGGTCCACGCCACCACCGTGTCGGCGGTGCCGACGCGCAGGAGCAGGAAGCGCATCCGGCTCGAGTAGCCGCGCTCGGCGGCCGGCACTTCGAAGGCGTATTCGAGTCGGGCCGCGCTGTCCACGCCGGGCACGAACTCGGTGGCCGCGATCTCGAAGGAGCGGATCAGCGGAATGCGCAGCCGCGCCCGCCGCCAGGCATCGAGCAGCTCGACGGGGTTGGTGACCGGGTCGGGGCGCAGGGTGGGATCAATCACCACGGCCTGCTCGAGCGCCTTCGACGACTCGGCGTCGCGTTTGAGCCGGTACAGCGCGAAACCGCGAAAGAGCAGGGCGACCGCGCGGTCGGCGGTGGTGAGGCCGGGGCGGTCGGCGATGCGGGCGAGTTCCGTGGCGGCCGCATCATAGCGCCCGCCCTGGTACGTCTGGATGGCGCGGCGCAGGTCGGCGTCGAGCGCGAACTGGGCGTGGAGCGTCCGGGGGCCAAGGACGCCGACGAACGCGAACGCGAGGGCAAGGACGCGGGCGAGGCGGGTCACGGGACGATGAGGAAGAAATTGCTGCGCGCCGTATCCGGCACGGTGGGCGAGACGCCGCGAAGCCGGTAGCAATTGCCGATCGTGCACACGCTGTCGATCTTGATGCCCGGGAACGTGGCGATGCCGCCGATGGCGTTGACGGTGGTGCTCCCGCCGTACAGGGCCGCCGACGCACCGGGGCCGATGGCCGGGCGGAACAGGAACTCGATGCTCACCGGCAGCGTGAAGCCCGTGGCCAAGTTGCCCAGGGAATCGGTGGCCGTCACCGCCAGCGGCGGGGCGAAGGCCGTGTTGACGATGTTGTTCGTGGGGGGCAAGGTGAAGATCAGCCTGTTCGCCGCCCCTGGCGTGACACTGAACACCGAGCTCACGGCGGCGGCGAGGTTTCGGCCGACTGGCCCGACCGCGGTCAGCGTGAACGCCGCGCCGGCCGCGTTGATGCGGAGGGAGTCGAACCGGGCCACGCCGTTGACGGCGCTGACGGTGGCGTTGCGCGGCGTGGTGCTCGTGCCGGTGAGCACCTGCAGCACGACGAGCCCGGTGTCGTTGGCGATCAGGTTGCCGACCGCGTCCTGCACGACCACCTGCGGGGGCGGCACCATCTTGTCGCCCGCGATGACGGTGGACGGCTGGATGCTGAAGGCGAGCTTGGCCGGGCCACCGACCGCCACGTTGAAGGCGTTGCTGGTGATGCCGGTGAGGCCGCGCGCGGCCGCGACGATGCGGAAGTTGCTCGTGGCGCGCTTGAGCAGAAGGGTCGGGAAGGTCGCTTGCCCTCCCACCGTCTGCGAAATGACGGTGCCGAGGAGGGTGTCCCGGGGATCGGTGGAGTTGAGGAAAAGGGCCACGTCGACGCCGCTGCGGAGCAGGCGCGTGCCATCCACGTCCACGATCTCGACGGAGAGCGCGAAGGGGATGCCGGCCGTGACGTTCGTCGGCGGGTTCTGAAAGCTCAGCCGGTCCCCGTTGGGCAGCGGCGGATCAACGATGGAATCCTTGGTGCAGGCGACCACGATGGCCAGGAGCGCGGTGAGGAGCGCTCGACCGGGACGGTCACGGAAGGACGAGGAATAGCGTAGCGGTTGCACGAGTGACGATGAGGGGTAAACAGGTGAACACGCACCCGGCCTGCGTCAAACCGGGCATACTAGGGACGACTGAGCGGCGGTTCCAGCACGCGGAGGTCAGACCCGCCGGGCCATCCCGGGGTTCCGCTGGTGAGGCGGGTCACCGATCCAGCCGACGACCCGCCCTGTCCTGCCCGAATGGTTAGAGCAGGATGCGTGCCGTGTCAGGCGATGCCGGAGCGCGCGGCCTCGAGGATCCGGTCGGCGAAGTGGTCCACCTCGTCGCGCGTCGTGTAGACGTTGGGCGTCACGCGCAACCCGTGGAACTCCGGGTGGACGATGGCGACGGTGACGATGCCGAATTTCGCCTGCAGCCATTGCTGGAGCTTCGGCGTGTCGAGCCCCTCCACCTGCACGAGGGCAATGGCGCCGGCCTGGTTGCCGTCGAGGGGGGTGAGCACCTTCACGCGGGGGTTTTCGGCCAGGACGCGCCGGGCCCACCGATCGCGCAGCCACTTGAGGCGGGCAATCTTGCGTTCGGCGCCGATGCCCCGATGGAAGGCGAGGGCGACGCCGATGGCGTTGTGGTTGGCCGCCGGGTGCGTGCCGATCTCCTCGTACTTCCGGATGTCGGCGTCCTGCCCCTGGTTCCCCGCCATGAGCGGCCAGAGGGCGGGAATCTTGTCGCGGCGCACATACAGGAAGCCGGTGCCGATGGGGGCGGTGAGCCACTTGTGGAGGCTCGTGCCATAGTAGTCCACCCCGAGCAGGTCGCGCGTGAACGGGAAGTGCGCGTAGGCGTGGGCGCCGTCGACGAAGACCTGGATGCCAAGCGGACGACAGCGGTCCACCAGCTTCCGCACGGGCAGGATCTGCCCCGTGAGGTTGGTGATGTGCGTGACCTCGATGACCTTGGTCCGCGGCGTCACGGCGCTCATGAACTGCTCGACGACGTGGTCGTCGGTGGACGGCACCTTGAACGAGACGGTCTTGAGGACGATGCCGTCGCGGCGGACCCGCTGGTCCCAGGCGTTGAGCATGCGCCCGTAGTTCTGGTTCGTGACGATCACCTCGTCGCCCTTCGTGAGGTCGAGGCCGAAGATCATGGTCTCATTGGCCTCGGAGGCGTTGCGGACGATCGCCATCTCCTCGATGTCGCAGCCGAAGTCGGCGGCGAGGTCGCGGCGGACATTCTCGAGACGCGGCTCGAGGGTCTGCCACATGTCGATGACCGGGATCCCGTTGGAGAAGCGGAGGTCGCGGATCATGGCGTCGAGCACGTGGGTGGGCGCCGGGCTCACGCCGCCGTTGTTCAGGTTCGTCCGGGCCCGGTCGACGTCGAAGGCCGACTGGATGAGCATCCAGTAGCCCTCATCGTCGGCGAGGGAGATCGGGGCCCGGTCCCGGGCGCCGCTGGCGGCGTCGACGAGCCGGGGGAAGGCGTCGGCGCGCATCGCCGGCAGGGTGAGCGCGGCGCCCGAGAGGCGCGTGACGAACGTGCGGCGGGTCGTCATGGTCCGAAACTCCGGTTCACATGGGGGCGCCGAGGCGCCGGTATCCTCCCAATGTCGGCAGGAAGCCCGTCCACGGCCAGAGGGTGCACCCCTAGATTCCGCCGCATGGCGACCCTCTCTCCCCCCCTCGCTTCCATGCCGGCGCTCGCACCCAGTCGGCCCGTCGAGTCGCGCGACCCGGCCACCGGTGAAGTGTGGCGCTCGTACGCGACACCCAGCGCGGCCGACGTGGTGCAGGCGGTGGAGCGCGCCCGCGCGGCGCAGCCGGCGTGGTCAGCCCGCGGCGTCCAGGCCCGCGCCGACATCCTGCGGCGGTTCAAGGCGGGGTTGTTCGCCCGTCGCCTCGAGGTCGCCCGGGTCATCAGCCGCGAGAACGGCAAGCCGGTGGGCGAGGCGCTCCTGAGCGAGGTGATGGTCACGCTCGACTACGCCGGCTACTACATCGGGCTCGCGCCGCGACGCCTCGCGCCGCGCGTCGAGAAGTCGCGGACCGCCGCCACGGCGCTCAAGCGGGTGACGCTCGAGTATCACCCGCACGGCGTCGTGGGGGTGATTGCGCCGTGGAACTATCCGTTCCAGCTGGCCGCCGGGGCGCTGATCCCGGCGTTGGTGGCCGGCAACGCGGTGGTCCTCAAGCCGTCGGAGTTCACCCCGGCGTGCGGCGTGCTGCTGGTGGAGTTGCTCCACGCGGCGGGCGTGCCGGCCGACGTCGTCCAGGTGATCCCGGGCGACGGCTCGGCGGGGGCCGCGCTCGTGCAGGCGGGGGTGAACCGGGTGCACTTCACGGGCAGCGTGGCCACCGGTCGCAAGGTCGCGGCTGCCTGCGGCGCGCTGCTCATCCCCTGTGGGCTGGAGCTCGGCGGCTCCGATGCCGCGATCGTCTGCGCCGATGCCAACCTGGCGCGGGCGGCGCAGGGCCTCGCGTGGGGCCGGTTCAGCAACGCCGGACAGACGTGCGTGGCGCCCAAGCGGATCTTCATCGAGCAGCCGGCGTTCGACGCGTTCGCGGCGCTGTTCGCCGCCGAGGTCAGGTCGCTGACGGTCGGCGGCGCCACGGTGGCGGGCGCCGAGGTGGGTCCGATGATCCGCCCCGACGCGGTGACGATCCTCGAGGGGCAGTTCGCCGACGCGATCGCGGGGGGCGCCACGGTGGTGGCGCGCGCCAACGCGCCCGCCGGGGCCGAGGGGTTCTTCCCGCCGACGGTGATCACCAACGTGACGCCGGAGATGCGGGTGATGCGGGAGGAGACCTTCGGTCCGCTCGTGCCGCTCATCCCCGTGGCGAACGACGAGGAAGCGATCGCGAGGGCGAACGCGAGCGACTTCGGCCTCTCCGGAAGCGTGTGGACGTCCGACGCGGCGCGCGGCCGCCGGCTGGCGTCGCGGCTTGAAGCGGGCACGGTGGCGGTGAACGACGCCGTGCTGACGGCCGGCATGTCGAACGTGCCCCACGGCGGCGTGAAGACGAGCGGCCTTGGACGGAGTCATGGCGAGGCCGGGCTCATGGAATGCGTGGAATCGCGCGCCGTGGTGACGGACCGGGTCGCGGCCGGGCGGCAGCCGTGGTGGTTCCGCTACGGGCGGGAGCACGAGGCCAACGCCGATGCGCTGGTGACGGTCCTGCATGCGCCCTCGATCGGTGCGAGGCTGGCGGTGCTGGGGCGCGTGCTGCGTTCGCTGCTCGGCTAGCCGATGACCCCGATCATTCTCGCCCTCGATGCGGTGCTGCACGTCCTGCAGCCTGCCCTGTTCATCGCCGCGGTGGCGCTGGGTGCGGTGTGCTCGGTGGACTGGCTGGTGCGGACACGCCGCATCGGGCCGTTTTCGCCGGTGGCGCGCTTCTTCCGCACGTCGGTGGAGCCGTTGATGCTCCCCATGGAGCGGCGGATCGTGAAGGCGGGCGGCACCCCCACGCACGCGCCCTGGTGGACGCTCGTGGCGGTGGTGGTGGGCGGGATCGTCGTGCTGTCGCTGCTCGAGTTCGTGCGGGACCAGCTGGCGACGCTGGCGTTCGCGGCCTCCGGGGGGAGCGGCGCGTTGCTGCGGCTCTTCGTGCGGTGGACGTTCGCCGGGCTCAAGCTCGCACTGCTGTGGCGCGTGATCTCGTCGTGGGTGGGGGGGTCGCCGCAGATGCGGCTGTGGCGCTGGTCGTTCGTGGTCACCGAGCCGTTCCTGGCGCCGCTCCGCGCTGTGTTGCCGGCGGTGGGACCGTTCGACATCTCGCCGATCGCGGCGTACTTCATCCTCGGGCTGGTGGAGAGCTTCGTGCTGCGGTAGGGCGGCGATCCGCCATCGAGCCGGGGGAGTGGAACTCGCCCTCGCAGCCTGCTATCATTGTATGACAACTGATCCCCGTGGCGATTTACCGGCAACTTGCGGCCACGTTAAAACAAACGCTAAAGCGCCGAGCCCGGCGCTCCGTTGCCCGGGCTCTTTTTCGTTTTCCCCGAGCACCACCCCATGTCGCGTCCCGAGGTCCGTCCCTTTCGCGTCTCGTTCGAGTTCTTCCCTCCCCGCACGCCGGAGATGGAGGCGACGCTGTGGCACGCCATCGAGCGTCTGGCGCCGATGTCGCCGTGGTTCGTGAGTGTCACGTACGGTGCCGGCGGCAGCACGCGCGAGCGCACGCATCGCACGGTGTACCGGCTGCTCAACGAGACCACGCTCGCCCCCGCCGCTCACCTGACGTGCGTGGGCGCGACGCGGGCCGAGGTGGACGCCGTGGCGGACGACTATTGGGCGGCCGGCGTGCGACACGTGGTGGCGCTCCGCGGCGATCCGCCCACCGGAGAGAGCGGCTACGCGCCGCACCCCGACGGCTACGCGTATTCGACGGACCTGGTGGCTGGGCTGGCGCGCCGGCACCCGTTCGAGATCAGCGTGGCGTGCTATCCCGAGGGCCACCCGCAGGCCGCGTCGTTCACGGCCGACCTCGACGTGCTCAAGCGCAAGGTGGACGCGGGCGCCACGCGCGCGATCACGCAGTTCTTCTTCGACAACGTGTTGTTCCTGCGCTTCCAGGACCGCGCCGCGCGTGCGGGCATCACGATCCCGATCATTCCGGGCATCATGCCCGTGACCAACTTCGCGCAGATGACGAAGTTCGCGAAGGGCGCCGGCGCCAACATCCCGGCCGACCTGGGATGGAAGTTCGAGGGGCTCGACCACGACCCCGAGACCCGGAAGCTGGTGGCGGCCACGGTGGCGGCGGAACAGGTGCAAGGGTTGGCGGCCGAGGGGGTGAGCGACTTCCACTTCTACACGCTCAACCGCGCCGACCTGACGTACGCGATCTGCCATCTGCTGGGGCTCCGGCCACGCCCGGCCCCGACCACCGCGGGACCCGCATGAGCCGGCACGCGCAGGCGCGCACGGAGTCGGACGAGGCGCTCGAGGTTCCGCCGGCGTTCGTCGCGCCGGCGACCAGCCCGCTCTCGGCGGCCGAACGGGTGGCGCGGCGCACCGCGCGCAACGGCCGGCTGGAGGCGGCGTTGCGCACGCGCATCGTCGTGCTCGACGGCGCGATGGGGACGATGATCCAGCGCTACCGGCTCGACGAGGCCGCATACCGCGGCACGCGGTTCGCCGATTGGCACAAGGACCTGCGCGGCAACAACGACCTGCTGGCGATCACGCGGCCGGCCGTGGTGCGCGACATCCATGCGGCGTACCTCGCCGCCGGCGCCGACCTGGTCGAGACGAACAGCTTCAACGCGAACGCGATCTCGATGGCCGACTACGGCATGGAGTCGATCGCGCGCGAGCTTTCGGAGACCTCGGCGCGGCTGGCCCGCGACGTGGCCGACGCCTTCGAGGCGCGCGAGCCTGGGCGGCCACGCTGGGTGGCCGGCGTGCTGGGACCCACGAGCCGCACGGCGTCGATCTCCCCCGACGTGAACGACGCCGGCGCCCGGAACGTGACGTTCGACGAGCTGGTGACGGCCTACACCGACGCGACGCACGGGCTGCTCGACGGTGGCGCCGACGTGCTGCTGATCGAGACGATCTTCGACACCCTGAACGCGAAGGCCGCGATTGCCGCGGTGGAGGGGGTGTTCGAGGCGCGTGGCGAGCGCGTGCCGGTGATGATCTCCGGCACGATCACCGACGCGAGCGGGCGGACCCTCTCGGGACAGACCACCGAGGCGTTATGGAACTCGGTGGCGCACGCGCGCCCGATCAGCGTGGGCTTGAACTGCGCGCTCGGGGCGAAGGACCTGCGGGCCTATGTGCTGGAGCTCTCGCGGGTGGCGGGGTGCTTCGTGACGGTGCACCCGAACGCGGGGCTCCCCAACGAGATGGGTGGCTACGACGAGACGCCCGCGTACACGGCGTCGATCCTGCGGGAGTTCGCCGACTCGGGGCTGGTGAACGTCGTGGGCGGGTGCTGCGGCACCACGCCGGCGCACATCGCCGCCATTGCCGCAGCCGTTTCCGGGCTGCCGCCGCGCGTCCTGCCCGTCATCGAGCCCCGGCTCCGGCTCTCCGGCCTCGAGCCGGTGACGATCGGCCCCGACTCGAACTTCGTGAACATCGGCGAGCGGTCGAACGTGACCGGGTCGGCCAAGTTCTCGAAGCTGATCCTCGCCGGGGACTTCGACGCCGCGCTCGAGGTGGCCAAGCAGCAGGTGGAAGCCGGGGCGCAGCTCCTCGACGTCAACATGGACGAGGGGATGCTCGACTCGCAGGCGGCGATGACGCGCTACCTGAACCTGCTCGCGTCGGAACCGGCGATCGCGCGGGTGCCGATCGTCGTCGACTCGTCCAAGTGGTCGGTGATCGAGGCGGGGCTCAAGTGCCTGCAGGGCAAGGGCATCGTCAACTCGATCTCCCTCAAGGAAGGAGAAGGGGAGTTCCTCCGGCAGGCCCGGCTCGTGCACCGCTACGGGGCCGCCGTGATCGTGATGGCGTTCGACGAGCAGGGGCAGGCCGACACGGTGGAGCGCAAGGTGAGCATCTGCACGCGGGCGTACCGCCTGCTGGTGGACACCGTGGGGTTCCCGCCCGAGGACGTCATCTTCGACCCGAACATCTTCGCGGTCGCGACGGGGATCGAGGAGCACAACGGCTACGGCGTGGCGTTCATCGACGCGACACGCCGGCTCAAGGCCGAGCTGCCGCACGCCAGGATCTCCGGCGGCGTGAGCAACGTGTCGTTCTCCTTTCGCGGCAACAATCCGCTGCGCGAGGCGATCCACGCCATCTTCCTGTATCACGCCGTCCGCGCCGGCATGGACATGGGGATCGTGAATGCCGGGGTGATCCCGCTCTACGCCGACATCCCGCCGGCGCTGCTCGAGCGCGTGGAGGACGTGGTGCTGAACCGCCGCCCCGACGCGACGGAGCGATTGCTCGAAGTCGCCGAGTCGGTGAAGGGGGAGGTCCAGAAGAAGGCGGTGGACCTGTCGTGGCGCGAGGGACCGGTGCACGAGCGGCTCGCGCATGCGCTGGTGCATGGCCTCACCGACTTCATCATCGAGGACACCGAGGAGGCCCGGAAGCTCGCCGAGCGCCCGATCGAGGTGATCGAGGGGCCGCTGATGGCCGGGATGAACCAGGTGGGCGACCTGTTCGCCACGGGCCGGATGTTCCTGCCCCAGGTGGTGAAGAGCGCGCGCGTGATGAAGCGGTCGGTGGCGCACCTCATTCCGTACATCGAGGCGGAGAAGATGGCGTCCGGCGTGGCCTCGCGGGCCAAGGGGCGCGTGCTCATGGCCACGGTGAAGGGGGACGTGCACGACATCGGCAAGAACATCGTGGGGGTGGTGCTGCAGTGCAACAACTTCGAGGTGATCGATCTCGGCGTGATGGTGCCGGGGCCGAAGATCCTCGAGGTGGCGAAGCGCGAGGGCGTCGACATGATCGGCCTCTCGGGGCTGATCACGCCCTCGCTCGAGGAGATGGCGTTCGTGGCCGCGGAGATGCAACGCGAGGGATTCACCATCCCGCTGCTCATCGGTGGCGCGACCACGAGCAAGGCGCACACGGCGGTGAAGATCGCGCCCCGGTACGCCGGACCCGTGGTGCACGTCGCCGACGCGTCGCGCGCCGTCGGGGTGGCGGGGTCGCTCGTGAGCGACGGCCTCAAGGAGCAGTTCGTGAAGGACGTCGCGGCCGAGTACCAGGCGGTGCGCGAGGCCCGGGCCGACCGACGGACCAACGCGCCGCGCCAGACCATCGCGGCCGCCCGCGCGAACAAGCCGAAGATCGCCTACGACGCCTCGGTCCCGCCGGTGCCGACCTTCACGGGGGTGCGCACCTTCGACGACGTGCCGCTCGGCGAGCTGGTGCCGCGCATCGACTGGACGCCGTTCTTCCAGACCTGGGAACTCGCGGGGCACTACCCCGAGATCCTGCGCGATCCCACCGTGGGCGAGGCGGCGCGCAGCCTGTGGGCCGACGCGCAGGCGATGCTCGCGCTCGTGGTGGAGGAGCGGTGGCTGCGCGCCCGCGCCGTCGTCGGATTCTTCCCGGCCAACTCGGATGGCGCCGAGGACATCACGCTCTGGGCCGATGCGACGCGCGCGACCCCCCTCGCCACCGTGCACACGTTGCGGCAGCAGATGGTGAAGGGGGATGGCCGGGCCAACTGGGCACTCGCCGACCTCGTGGCCCCGGCATCGGCCGGCGTGGCCGACTGGATGGGCGCCTTTGCCGTGACCACGGGACTGGGACTGGACGAGCGTGTGGCCGCCTTCGAGGCGACGCACGACGACTATTCGTCGATCATGATCAAGGCGCTGGCCGACCGGCTTGCCGAGGCGTTTGCCGAGGTCATGCACGAACGGGCGCGGCGCGAGCTGTGGGCATACGCGCCCGACGAGGCGCTCGACAATCAGGCGCTGATCAAGGAGGAGTACCAGGGGATCCGGCCGGCCCCCGGCTACCCGGCGTGCCCGGACCACACGGAGAAGGGGACGCTGTTCCGCGTCATCGAGGCGACGACACGTGCCGGGATCACGCTCACGGAGAGCTTCGCGATGCTGCCGGCGTCGGCCGTGAGCGGGTACTACTTCTGGCGGCCCGAGTCGCAGTACTTCGGCGTGGGCAAGGTGGAGAAGGACCAGGTGGAGGACTACGCGCGCCGGAAGGGGATGGACATGGCGACGGCGGAGCGGTGGCTGGCGCCGGTGCTGGGGTAC
>JANLSF010000484.1:0-2114 GCA_031362285.1 Gemmatimonadota bacterium
CCTGGTCGACCGCGGCGCGCCGGCTCTCGGCTCCTTCCTGGACGATCTTGCCCAGGTCGTCGATGGAGTAGAGGAACACGTCGCGCAGCCCCGCCACTTCGGGCTCGACGTCCCGCGGCACGGCGAAATCGACGATGAACATCGGGCGATGCTTGCGCGCCTTGAGAGCGCTCTCGATCAGGCCCTTGCCGAGGATCGGCAATTGGGAAGCGGTGCCGGTCACCACGATGTCGAACTCGTGCAGCCGCGCCGGCAGCTCGGCAAGCGCGATCGCCTTGGCGTCGAAGCGCTCTGCGAACGCCTCCCCACGCGCCAGGGTGCGGTTGGCGACCACCACCGCGAGCGGGCGCTGGGCGACGAAATAGGTCGCCGCGAGCTCGACCATCTCTCCCACGCCGATCAGCAGCAGCCTGGTCCGCGTGAGGTCGCCGAAGACGTTTTGCGCGAGCCGCAGCGCGGCGGCCGACATCGAGATCGACTGCGCGCCGAGCCCGGTTTCCGTGCGCACCTTCTTGGCGGCGGCAAAAGTCTGCTGGAAAAGGCGGTGGAGGGCGCTGCCGAGGGTGCCCACGGCTTCCGCGGTGCGCACCGATTGTTTCACCTGGCCCAGGATCTGCGGCTCGCCGAGCACCATCGAGTCCAGGCCGGCGGCCACCCGGAACGCGTGCCGCACGGCCGATTCCCCGGAGTGGCAATAAAGCAGGTCGTCGATCGCGACCCCGGCCTTGGCCGCCTCGGCGGCGAGCCAGGCACGCGCGGCCCCCGGGGCCTCCGAGCGCACGTACACCTCGGTCCGGTTGCACGTGGACACCAGCACCGCCTCCTCGATCCCGGGCTGGGCGGCGAGGTCGGCAAGGGCCTCGGCCTGCCGTTCGGACGGGAACGCGACCTTCTCGCGGACCTCGAGCGGGGCGCTATGGTGGTTGATGCCGAGGACGTGAAGGGCCATGGGGTCGAAAATTATAGCCGATTGATGTAGCCTTTCTTTACAAACGAATTCTAAAAGGCGCATTATCGTCTTGATTTAGAACGATTCCCATGGCCGCCCAGCCCTCATCCTTCAGCGCCCTCGGGCGCGCCCTCGTCCAGCAAGGCCGGCTCGTGCAGGCCGATGCGAACGCCATCCAGATCGAGGCGGCGAAGGAAGGGCTTTCCTTCGTGCAGCAGCTGGTCAAGACCCGCAAGCTCTCCTCCAAGGAGGTCTCCCAGTTCGCCGCGCAGACCTTCGGCTACCCCCTGCTCGACCTTAACGCGGTCGACTTCGACCACCTGCCGATCAACCTCATCGACAACAAGATCGTCATGAACCACCGCGTGCTCGCGCTCGGCAAGCGCGGCAACCGCGTGTTCGTGGCGATGTCGGACCCCTCCAACGAGCAGGTGCTGCAGGAGGTGAAGTTCGCCACCGGCCTCAACATGGAACCGGTGGTGGTCGAGGAGGACAAGCTCGCCCTGGTCGTCAAGAAGCTCACGGAGTCCTCCGGCAAGGCGCTCGAGCTCGCCACCGAGGACGTCGACCTCTCCGGCATGGAGATGACCGACGGCGATGCGCAGCCGGAGATGTCCACCGAGGAGATCGACGACGCGCCGGTGGTGAAGTACGTGCAGAAGATCCTGCTCGACGCCATCAGCGGCGGCTCTTCCGACATCCACTTCGAGCCGTTCGAGAAGTTCTACCGCATCCGCTACCGCACCGACGGCATCCTCTACGACGTGGCGCAGCCGCCGCTCGCCATCAAGGACAAGCTGGTCTCGCGCGTGAAGGTGATCTCCAGGATGGACATCTCCGAGAAGCGCGTGCCGCAGGACGGGCGCATGAAGCTGGTGCTCTCCAAGTCCAAGGCGATCGACTTCCGCGTCTCGACCCTGCCCACGCTCTTCGGCGAAAAGATCTGCATGCGCATCCTCGATCCCTCGAGCGCCACGCTCGGGATCGACGCCCTGGGCTACGACCCGGACCAGAAGGAGCAACTGATGAACGCCATCAGCCGCCCCTACGGCATGGTGCTGGTGACCGGCCCCACCGGCTCGGGCAAGACGGTCTCGCTCTATACCTGCCTCAACATCTTGAACAAGCCGGGCATCAACATCTCGACCGCGGAGGACCCAGCGGA
>JANLSF010000638.1:0-2475 GCA_031362285.1 Gemmatimonadota bacterium
CAGGCAAAGGCGATGCGTTGGGACGGTAAGGCATTCGCCGAGCCTTGGGACGGCATCGGGCAGCCCATCCGCGCGCTCCAAATCCCGGTCGCAGCAGGCGGCGGTGTACATCTTGTCGCGGTCGGCCAGCGTCGCGCGCACGGTGCCAGGCTCGGCATACGCCTTGATGCCGAAGTGGATGGCGGTGGCCGAATACCAGACGAAGACTTCCGTGGAGTCGTCGGCGGCCACGCCATCGCTTGGCGCGTAGCGCGAGAAGCCCGTGAGGCGGGCGGCCCGCTGCCAGACCGGCTCGTCGAGCCGACCGTCGATGGCGATGACCGCCTCGGCCCGCGGCAGCGAGACCTCGATCTCGCGGGCACGGCCATTGTGCGTGGGGCCGGGGTGCGGGTCGCCCACGGCGAGTGCGGCGGCGGCGAGCACGGCGAGCAACTGGGGCATCGAGGCGGGCGACGGGAAGAGGGCGACGAATCCTTACGCACGGGCGGCCCGAATGTTGCGGCGAGCGGTGGCCGTGAAACGACGACGGCGCACCGGCAACCCTCGCCGGTGCGCCGCCAGTCAGCGCGGGTTCAGGCGCCTAGTTCTCGACGACGATCAGGTACTTCGAGGCGCCCCAGAACTTCTCGGCGTCCTGGATCTTGAGGCTCCCCTTGAACTCGTTGCTGTTTTCGGGAGAGCGCTCGAGGGCGCTCACGTCCTGCCGCGTGATGATCCGGTAGCTGCGGTCGGCGGTGGGAAAGGGAATCGCCTTCATCTGCGTGCGGTCGATCGACGTGAACGCCGCGGCGCTCAAGTCGCGCGCCGGCACGGCGGTGCGCCCCAGGCCGATGAAGCCGCCCGTCATCTCGATCACGTGCGCCTTGAGCAGTTCGTCCTGCGTGCCGACGATGTAGTACACGGTGTTGCGCTCGGACGTGAGCAGCACCTTCTCGGAGGTGAGCTGCGCCTTTTCGGTGCTGAGCTGATCCTTCTCCGTCAACAGCTGTCCCTTGTCGGTGCGCAACGTGGCGTTCTCGGCCGCCAGCGCGGTGACCTGGTCGGTGAGGGTCGCCACCTGCGCCTTCTGCGACTCCACCATCACGCGAAACGCCTTGATCGTGGAATCGAAGGCCGCCAGTTGGGCCTTCGCCGTGGCGTTCCCCTTCACGAGGTTCGCGACGCGGCTGCGGCTGGCCGCGAGGCGGCTCTCGCTCTCGTTCAGACGGCTCACGAGCTCGGCCACGCGCGCCTGCACGGCGGCGCGGGCCTGCAGCGGCGTGAGCGTATCGGCGAGGTCGGTGGCGCCCTTCACCAGCGGCTTGTCGACGCCACTCCCCTTCACCCGGGCGAGTTCGCCGTTGACGGCCGTGATGAACTGCGACGTGGCCACGACGTCGCGCAGGAGGGAGTCCTTCTCGGCCGAGATCTTCTGCACCTGCGCGAGGGACGCGTCGAGGGCCGGCGTGGACGTCTCGCAGGCTCCGAGGAGGGCGGCGAGGGCGAGGGCGAGCGGAAACTGGCGCATGGGGAACACCTCGGAGCGGAGGAGGGCGCCTGGACGCGCCCGTCGGTTCGGGGCCCTGCCAGGCACCCCGGCTTGGGACAGTCTAGCCTGCCGAATCCAGAATCGCCGTCACGTGGGCGGC
Source organism: Gemmatimonadota bacterium (assembly GCA_031362285.1). Taxonomy (GTDB): domain Bacteria; phylum Gemmatimonadota; class Gemmatimonadetes; order Gemmatimonadales; family Gemmatimonadaceae; genus JACPPC01. The sequence continues at coordinate 1,629 of JANLSF010000638.1, forward strand.
GGCGAGGGGCACGGGCCGGGCGGCGAACACGGAGAGCTTCCCGCTGGCCGCGTACAGTGCCTCCTGCATGGCATTGAGCGCGAAGCCGTCCTCGGGGCCGAGCCGGCTGGCGTGGATCACGCTCCCGTCCTCTCGTCGGACGAGGATGTCGGTGGAGAGCATGGTCGGCTTGCGGGGAATGTCCACGAGCAACTCGCCGTCGGCCAGCCCGGCGTCGCGGGCCAGGCGCGACTCGATGGCGGCCACCTGCTCCGGCGCGAGCGGTGGTGCGCTGTGGAGCGGCAGCGAGAGCACCCGCGTGTAGAGCCGGCGTGCGGCGAGCCGCTCGGAGAGCGAGCTCACGAGGGCGGTGGCCGCGTGTTGGGCGAGCGCGGCCCGCGCCATGCCGCCCTTGGCCGCCGCGGCCCGCTCCCGCACGCGCAGCCGGAGGATGGTGAACACCTCCTCGTCGGTCCACGCCAGCAGTTCCTCGGTGGCGAGCAGCCCGCCGTCGAGCGCGGCCACGATCAGCGCGCGCAACATGACCATCGCGCAGCGCACCGTGGGGTGGAAGTAGACCGTGCGGAACAGCGACGCCTTGCTGACGAGCATCAGCTCGAAGCTGCCGAGCCCGCTGGCATCGAGCCCCACGGTCGGGCTGCCGGTGGCCGGGTCGGTGAGCACCGTGAGCGCGCCGCTCAGGTGCGGTTGGTCGAAGCCGGCGGGCAGCCCGCAGTGATAGGCGTCGCGCACCACGTAGTCGAGCTTGTCGGCATCGCAGGCGCCGCTCACGATCCCGCCCAGCGGATGGTGGCCCTCGTGCTGCACCAGCTCGGCCACCTGCTCGGCGGCACGCGGAATGCCCGTG
>JANLSF010000749.1:0-5936 GCA_031362285.1 Gemmatimonadota bacterium
CGGCGTAGCGGCTGTCGTCGGGGCTCGGGACCACGGCGTGCGAGCCGATGCCCGTGGTGAGGCGCTCGCGCGCGCCGCCACCGATGCCCATGCGGTACCAGTGCCGCTCGTAGGGCGAGCCCTCGCTCGTGTGCAGGGTGAAGAACCGCCGGTCGCGCGTGAGGTCCACCGAGTACACCTCGAACGGGCCGTCGGTGAGGGCGCGCCGGTCCGCGCCATCGGCGGCGACCGACCAGAGCTGCGCGAAGCCCGAGGCCTCGCTCACGAACCAGGCGCGGCGATCGTTGTCGTACCATCCGGCGCACCCGCCGCACGGCCCGCCCACCCACGCGCTGTCCCGCAGCTGGTCGAGCACGGCCGACGTGCCGTTGGCGTCAACCCGCGTGAGCACGCGCCGCTCGTAGTCGCGGCTCGTGGCCGTGACGAGGGCGTTCGTGCCGGCGTCGTTCCAGCCGATCAGCGTGACGAAGGCGGGGGGCATCGTGTCGGCGCCGAGGACCATGAGCCACGTGACCGTGCCGGCCGGGAGGGCCACCAGCCCGAGGCGTGCGGTCGACTGGGCGTCGCCCACCTTCGTGCGGCTGTCGATGTCTTCCGTGTAGCCGGAGCCCGTCACGTAATTGGGCACGAGGGTGATGCGCGCGTTCGTCGCCGACAGCGACGTGACGATGATCGCGGCGGTGCCCGCCGGACTGACCTGGATCTGCGTGACACGCTCGCGGGCCTGCAGCCACACCGTGGCGGGGAGCAGCCCCTCCACGCGCTTGCGCTCGACCTTGGCAATCGAATCGACCCGGTCGCGGTCGCGGATGGCCTGCAGGAGGAGACGCTGGTCGCGCTCGAGCGCGGAGCGCTGCGCGGACACGCGGGTGGTGGTGTCCGGCGCCGGACCGGTGCGAATGTCGGTGAGCGTCGTGACGCCACCGCGGGCGAGGTCCATCGCCACGGCGTTGCCGTCGCGCGAATAGAACAGGCGCGTGCCGTCGGCGCTCCACGAGGGGTTCACCTGGTTCACGAGGCCGCTTGCCAGGCGCCGGGCGGTGCCGCGCCGCGCGTCCACCACGTAGATGTCGCCGCGGAACTCCACCGCGCGCTGCGTCCGATCGGGCGAGAGGGGGCCGTCGGCGATGAGCGGGCCCGCCGAGTCCATCTGCACGCTGGTGAGCCGCTCCGGCGCGCTGCCGGCCTTCGCCCGCACGCGGTACGGCGCCAGCGCCTCGCGCCAGTCGGTGCCCGGCGGATTCCAGCTGAAGTAGATCCACTCGCCGTCGGCGCTCCAGTGCACGCGCTGCGGCTCGCGACCGTAGAGCTCGGGGCCGCGCATGATGTTGGCCACCGAGAGGTCGAAGCGCGCCTGCGCGTCGGCCGCCGGCACGGCCGTCATGAGGGCGAACAGCGACGCGCCGCAGGCGAGCCCGTGTGAGGCGCCGCGACGGGCACGATGAAGGCGCGGTGACATCACGGCTCCGGGCTCAGTCGCCGGCGGCGAACGCCGACGCCGGCTGGAAGGGCACTTCGGTGCTCACCGCCACCTTGCGTCCGGACAGGACCGCCCACCACTCGAACGCGGATGCCACGAGGATCACCACCACCGACAGGAGGAAGAAGGCGGTCACGGCGGCGTCCACCTTGTCGTTCGCCATCACGCGCGCGGCGTCGGCCACGCTCTTGACCCCGGCCGGGAGGGCGCCGGCGTCGAGCTTCGACTGCACCATGGCCGCGTGCGACAGGAAGCCGAGCTTGGGGTCGGCCGCGAAGAGCTTCGTGAACCCGGCCGTCATCGTGACGATGCTCAGCCAGGAGAGCGGCAGCATGGTGATGAAGGCGTACCGCCGCTTGCCCATCTTGATGATCACGGTGGTGCCCACGCACAGCGCCACCGTGGCCAGCAGCTGGTTGGCGATGCCGAACAGCGGCCACAGCGAGTTGATGCCGCCCAGCGGGTCGATCACGCCCTGGTACAGGAAGTAGCCCCACGCGCCCACCACCATGGCGCTCGTGAGCAGCACGGCCGGATACCACGACACCCGGCCCAGTGGCGCATACACATGCTTGAGCAGGTCCTGCACCATGAAGCGCCCCACGCGCGTGCCCGCGTCGAGGGTGGTGAGGATGAAGAGCGCCTCGAACATGATCGCGAAGTGGTACCAGAGGGCCATCGCGCCGGTGCCGCCCATGACGCGGGAGAACAGGTGGGCCATGCCCACCGCGAGCGACGGCGCGCCGCCGGTGCGCGAGAGGATGCTGCTCTCGCCCACGTCCTTGGCCAGCTGGTCGAGCGCCCCCGGCTCGATGACGAACCCCCACGCCCGGATGGCCTCGGCGGCCGACGCCGTGGTCGGGCCCAGCAGCCCGACGGGCGCATTGATCGCGAAGTAGGTGCCCGGCGTGAGCACGCAGGCGGCGATGAGCGCCATGATCGCGACGCCGGACTCCATCAGCATCGCGCCGTAGCCGACCATGCGCGCGTCGGCCTCGGATTCGAGCAGCTTGGGCGTGGTCCCCGATGAAATGAGCGCGTGGAAGCCCGAGATGGCGCCGCAGGCGATGGTGATGAACACGAAGGGGAACAGCTTGCCGGCGAACACCGGTCCCGTGCCGTCCACGAAGCGGGTGACCGCCGGCATCTCGAGCGGCGGCAGCACCACGAGGATGCCCACGGCGAGCGCCAGCACCACGCCGATCTTCACGAACGCGCTCAGGTAGTCGCGCGGGGCGAGCAGCAGCCACACCGGCAGCACCGCCGCGACAAAGCCGTAGCCGATGACCATGAGCGCGATGCTCGGCCCATCAAAGGTGAACATCGGTGCCAGCGCCGGATTCTCGGCCACCCAGCGGCCGGCGTAGAGGGCGGCCACGAGCATCACGAGCCCCATGGCGCTCGCTTCGAGCACGCGGTGCGGGCGCACCCACCGGAGGTAGACGCCCATGAACAGCGCGATCGGGATCGTGAGGCCGAGCGTGACGATCCCCCACGGGCTCGACTTGAGGGCGTTCACGACCACCAGGGCGAGCACGGCGATCAGGATGACCATGATGCCGATCACGGCCACGAGGGCGGTGTAGCCCGCCACCGTGCCGATCTCCTCCTTGGCCATCTGGCCAAGCGTCTTGCCGTCGCGGCGGAGCGACGAGCAGAGGATCACGCAGTCCTGCACCGCGCCCCCCAGCGCCACGCCGACGATGATCCAGAGGGCGCCCGGGAGGTAGCCGAACTGCGCGGCGAGCGTGGGACCCACGAGCGGACCCGGCCCGGCGATCGCGGCGAAGTGGTGCCCGAAGACGATCCACCGGTTGGTGGGGACGTAGTCGCGTCCGTCATTCAACCGCACCGCCGGGGTGGCCCGGTTCGGGTCCAGCGCGAAGATCTTCGCCGAGATGATCTTGCTGTAGAAGCGGTAGGCGACCGCGTAGGTGCAGAAGGCGGCCACCAGCAGCCACGCGGCATTGATCGACTCGCCGCGCTTGAGGGCGATCACGGCGAGGGCGCCGCCACCGCACAGCGCGACGATCGACCAGGTGAGGACGGAGCGGAGCTTGCGCATGCGGGCGGGGCGCCAGAGAAGGGAGGGAAGGCCCGCGAAAGGTGCGCCGTGGGCAAGGGCGGGGTCAACCGGTGGCGGAGCGGACCGTGCCGGGTGCGCACGTCGGGTCGTCCTCTTCGCGAGCACCTCGTGCTCCATCCGTCGCGACCCTCCTCGTACATTGTGTCCATGGCCATGCAGTGGTGGTTCACCCCCCGCGCCTCACGCCTTCGTCCGCTCCTCGCCGTGGCCCTCGGCGCGTGCGCGAGCGCCGCACAGCCCGGCCCGGCCACCGCCCAGCGCCCCGCGAACCCCGCGGCCACGCCCGGCGACACCGCGGCCGCGATCGACAACGCGCGCCCCCTCGCGCCCTTCGCCTCGCGAGCGCTGGCGCTGCTCCCCGCGCAGTTCCTCAACCCCGCCGACTCCCTCGGCTTCACCGCACACGTGGGGGACGTCGGGGCCTACCTCGCGAAGCTCGACGAGGAGATCGAGTTCGCCCTCGCGTCGCGCAAGACCGCGAAGAAGTGGCAGGGGCCGCGCGTCCTCACCCGCCGCATGCGGTCCAACGGCCCCTATGGCGTGGATGTCTCCGACGTCGGTTCGGCGCCGCTCCGCGACCCGAAATTCGACGTGCAGGGCACGCTGCCCGATCCGCTCGCGTCCAACCTGCGCAACCTCGTCGCCCTCGGCGGGGAGGCCCGCTACGTGCTCATCCCCTACGAGCTGCTCTTCGCGGGCCCCAAGGGCGCCGGGCGCGCCATCCTCAAGCTCGCCCTCGTGGATGCGCGCTCGGCGCGCCTCGCGTGGCTGGGCGCGGTGGCGAGCGATCCGGCCCCGAGGTTCTCGGGCGCCCTCGTCGCCAGCCTCGCCGAGCGCGTTGCCGACCTGGTGGCGGCGCCCTGACCACGCTGCTGCACGTCAGCGACCTCCACTTCGGTCGCCATGCGGTGCCCGTGTACGTGGACGCGATCGAGCACCTCGTCGCCCATCGCCCATTCGACGCCGTGATCGTCTCCGGCGACCTCACGCAGCGGGCCCGCGCCGGCGAGTTCCAGCGCGCCGCGGTCTTCCTGCGCGACATCGGGCGGTTCGCCCCGGTGATCGCGGTGCCGGGCAATCACGACGTCCGCTGGTGGCTCGCCCCCATGCGCGTGGGACGCGGCGCCACCCTGTTCGGGGCCTGGCACAAGTACCTGGGTCGCCCGATCGAGACGACGCTGCGCGTGAGCGGCGTGACGATGGTGGGGCTCAACACGGCGCAGGGCATCACCCCACGCACGCTCACCTGGAACATGCGCGACCTGTCGGTGATCGGCGACCTGCAGGACGCGCAACTCGCGCACGCGAAAGCGGAGTTTGCCGCGGCGCCGGCGCGCGACCTCAAGCTGCTCGTGTTGCACCACAATCCGGTGCGCGGCGAGCTCTCCCGGCGCTACGGGCTCAAGCGCCCCAAGCGGATGATGCGGTCCATCGCGGAAACGGGGGCCCAGGTGGTCTGTTGCGGGCACGACCACCAGGAAGCCATCCAGTTCGTGGAGCACACGAACACCGGCACCATCGTCTCCACGGCCGGCACGCTGTCGGATCGGTCGCGCGGCGGGCGGCCATCATCGGTGAACGTGATCGAGGTGAGCGACCGTGAGGTCGCCATCGAGACGCTCGGGTGGTCGCACGCCTCGGTGGGGTTTGGCAGGAGCCAGCGGCAATGCTTTCCGCGCTGACGGACCTCCTGGGCGCCATGCTGCCCGCGGCGCGTCGCCGGCGCGCGCGGCCGGCGCGCCGGTCGAGACCCGTCGACCCGGAACAGTTGGCGATGGACTTCGCGGTGAGCGCGCCAAGCGCCGAGCCGGACGCACGCACCTCGGTGCCCCGGGGGGAGGCACCGTCGCCGCGCGCCGCCGCCGCGCTGCTGTACGCTCGCCTCGGTGCCCTCGGCCTGCGGGGCATCACGCACCTCGTCGTGACGCGGAATCGCACGGTGCTGGTCTCGTGGCGCGGCACCCAACTCCGGGTCCATCGCGGCTTCGTCGACGCGCCGGACGACGCGCTCAAGGCCATCGTCCGCTTCGTGAGCGCGCGCCGCCGCACCGAGCGCGCCGAGGCGGTCCGCCAGCTGCGCGCCTACCAGCTGCGCGACGCGGGGCCGCGCCGTCCGCGCCGGCTCGTGACGGCGAGCGACGATCGCGCCATGGCCGAGCGCCTGGGCGCGATGCACCGCGCCCTCAACCTGCGCTGCTTCGAGGGGACGCTCGCCGAGATCGAGGTCGTGGTCTCGCGCCGCATGCAGACCAGGCTCGGGCACTACGCGCTGGCCCGGGCCGGGCTGCCCGGACAGATCGCCCTCTCTCGGCGACACCTCCTGCGACATGGGTGGACGCAGGGCGCCGAGACGTTGCTGCACGAGATGGT
>JANLSF010000663.1:0-7089 GCA_031362285.1 Gemmatimonadota bacterium
CAGCACGATCTCGGCGCCCTCGGCCGCTCGGGCACGCACCCAGTCCATGAACGCGGGGTGGGACTCGATCGGCCAGGCACCGTGCCAGTTCGGCACCACCAGCAACGCCGGCACGACGCCATGCCGGCGGCACAGGGCCCAGAGCGCCTCCACCTGCGGCATGAGCGGCGGGGTCACGTCGTGGATCGAGACGAGGAGCTTCATCGGCGCAGCACGTCACGGTAGACCGCGAACAGCCGGTCGAACACGTGCGCCCACTCGTGCTCGCGTTCCGCGTACGCGCGCCCGCGCGCGCCCAGCAGCGGGAGGTCGTCCGCCAGCAAGGCGAGCAACTCCTCGGCCAGCGAGTCGCTCGAGCCGGCGGCAAAGGTGCGTCCCGCGCCCGACGCCTCGACCTGTTCGGCCACGCCACCGCGGTCGGCGGCCAGCAGCGGCGTGCCACTGGCGAGCGACTCGAGCGACGACAGGCCGAACGTCTCGACCGAGCCGGGGGCCACGTACACGTCGAGCGCGGCATGCAGGTCGGCGAGATCGGCGCGCGTTGACTGGTACGGCAGCACGCGAACACGGCGCCCCGCCACGCGCGACTCGATCCAGGGGCGCCTGGGGCCGTCGCCGATGAGCACGAGCCACGCGTCGCTCTTCCGCTCGACCGTGGCCCACGCGGCCAGCAGCACGTCGAGTTCCTTCTCCTTCGCGAAGCGGCCCACGAAACCCACCACCGGCGCGTCGAGCGGCAGGCCGTGCAGCGTGCGCGTCGCGTCGCGCGCCGCCCGCCGCGTGGGGGTGAACATCGCCATGTCGGCGCCGAGGGGCACGCGCGCGACCCGGTCGATGCCCGCCGCCCGGAGTTCGTTGGCCGAGAACGCCGACGTCACCACGGTCACGTCGAACATCCGGTCGATGCGCCGCGCATACCGCCAGGCGAGGCTCGAGAGCCGGGCCTTCACGGCGCCGTCGCGCTCGGGGAAGGCGCTGATGACACGGGGAAAGTTCGAGTGATAGAAGTACACGAGCGGCACCTGGTCACGTCGAGCGGCGCGCCGCGCCATCCAGGGCACGAGGGCGGGACTGCCCACCTCGATCACGCTCGGGCGTTCGTGCTCCGCCACCCGGCGCGTGGCTCGCGCCGCGAACATGAACCGATAGGGCGCCTGGCCGGGCACGCGCGGGCCATGCGTGCGATAGCAACGCACGCCGTCGCTCTCGGCGATCGCATCGCCGGCGCCCGGCACCAGCAGCACCTGCCTCAGGTGCGCTCGCGCCTCGACGTAGGCGGCCTTCTGCAAGAGGTAGGTGCGGATGCCGCCGCTCGTCTCGCCAAAGAACTCGGTGATGTCGAGGACACCGAGCTCGGCGGCCGGCCGCAGCGGCGACGGCAAGGCGTCGCGGACGAGGTCGCATGCGGCGAGCGCCCCACGCGGAAAGAGCCGGTCGCTGAGAGGCCGGCCGCCCTCTGGCCACCGATCCGGCTCGGGGACGTCGAGCACCGATGAGGCGGCCGGCGCGATCACCGGGCCACCGCGAAGGTGCTGTCAATCGAACGGTCAGGGCCGCCACGGACGACGGCGCCGAGTGTGCTGGTCGTGGCTCAAGCGCTCCCGTCGGCGGCGCGTTTCGCATTGTTCGCGGCACGGGCCGACGACGGAAACGTAACGGCGGCGTCGTGCCGTTGGTATCTGCTGGACGCGTCGCCGGGTCCGAGGCCAACTCCTTGTCAGGCCGCGACTTCCATGGGTGCAAAGGCCTCGAGCAAGGGGCGACCAGACCAGGACGCCGGAATCGGGAGCCCGAGCGCCCAGAGGACCGTCGGCGGGACGTCGAGGAGCGAGGTCAGCGGTGCCAACTCGCCGGGACTCACTCCACCACCGGCCAGCACGATCGGGATCGTGCGATCAAGCGGATGCGGCGAGTCGTGGTCGTTCAGCTTCGCGCCACCCCCACCGTGATCCGCAAGCGCAATCAGCAGCGTGCCAGGATCGCGACCGATCTCGCAGAGCGCCGTGAGCAGACCCAGGGCGGCGTCCAGTCGCCGCGCCGCCTCGGCGTACGGTGCCGACATCCATCCGTGCGCATGCCCTGCCCGATCGGCATCGGGCCAATGGAAGAAAAGGAGACCGCGACGCTGCGTGTTCAGGGCATGCCGCGCCGCCAACAGGATTTCGGGTGCGCCGTTGCCGGAGAACGTCGCGTCGTCCACCCCCGCCACCGTGGCGAATCGACGGGCGAGGCCCCGGAAGAGGAACGGCATCTCGGCGAGGAAGGCCGACGTGGGCAGGCCCGCCCCGGCCACGATCTTGGTCATCGGTTGGAGCTGCCGGCGAGGCGAGGGCAGGTGAAATCGGTCGCTTTCCACGCCGTGCATGCGCGGCGACACTCCCGTGAAGAGCGAAGTCATGGCCGCTGCGGTCACGCTGGGCGAGACGCTCGAGCCATCGAGCGTGGATGCGCCGCCCTGTCGCAGGCGGTTGAGGTGGGCAAGGTCGAATCGCGAGATCGCGTCGGGGCGAAGGCCATCCAGCACGACGACGATGACGCGGCGAATTCCGATGGGTGAGGGGACCATGTCAGCTCCGAGCAGGGCGCCGCGTGCGGCGCGTGGTGTGGGGGGTCGCACGATCCGACCTCAAGCCTCACGCCTGCGCGTATGCGAGCCGCCACGCCATCGCATCAGCTCTGTAACGCACGCCGGGGCTGAGCCCGACCTTGCCACCCTCGCGCGCTACGCCATCACCACCGTGAGCGCCACGTCGTACAGCGCATGCGCCCAGGCCGTGATGCCGAACCCGCGCGTCACGTACAGCCCGCTGAACCAGACCCCCGCCAGCGCCCGGAAGGTGAAGCTCGCGAGCGTGAGCGCGTCGCCATACGGTCCCACGTAGTGGAAGGCCGAGAAGACGAGCGCCGACAGCGCGATCGCCGACAGGGTGGACGCGCGGCGCGACCACCCGAGCAGCACTTCGCCGGCGAACAACAGCGCCCCCACGAGCAGCACGCGAAACAGCAGCTCCTCGTACAGCCCCGCGCCCAGCGACAGCGCCAACTGGGTGGGACGGTCGAAGGAGCCGGGCCCCGCCGCGAGCAGGTGGAGCCGCGACAGCAATCCCTGGGTGAGCGAGCCCACCACCATCCCCGTCGCGAGGGCGAGCCCGGTCGCCTCGGCCAGCATCAGCGCGAGCCGCCCCGGGGCCGGCGCGCCGTTCGCCTTCACGTCGCGCGCCACCAGCCACGCCCCGCCACCGATGACCAGCACCCCGAACGCCACCGGGCCCCACGTCCCAGCCACAGCGGTGAAGGCATTCTTGAGCAGCACGTCGGCGCCGTTCCGGATCGCCCCCGTGCCCGAGCCGGCCGTCACGGCCGCGAGCGCCTCGTAGAGCACCAGCAGCGGCAGGGCGAGCGTGAGGGCGTAGCGCGGCGAGCGGGCGTCGCGCCAGTACGAGGGGGCGCGCGTCGGCACGCCTGGTCGTGCGCGCGGGGCGGCGGTCATGGGCGGGTGCGGGGCATGGGCCTCCCTACGCGGCCTGCGCGCGCAGGGATTCGCGCCACGACCGCCAGCCCAGGCAGGCCAGCACGAGGAAGACCGCGTAGAGCGCGGCGGTGGGCCACAGGTGCTTGAGGCTGAACATCGCGACGTAGGCCACGTCGAGCACGATCCAGACGAGCCAGTTCTCGATCAACTTGCGGGTGAGCATCCACTGCGCCACGAGGCTCGTGGCCGAGAGGGTGGCATCGGCCCATGGCAGGACCGCGTCGGTGTAGCGCGCCAGCACCAGGCCGAGAACGCCGCTGCCGACGGCGGCGGTGATGGCCAGCGCCCCGAACTGTCGCGCCGGGGTCCGCGTGACCGGCAGCGTCGTTTCCCCGGCTCCGCCGCGCGCCCAGTGCCACCAGCCGTACACCGAAATGATGGCGTAGACCACCTGCAGCCCCATGTCGGCGTAGAGCCGCTGGGCACGGAACACCAGCACGTAGAGCAGCACGTTGACGATGGCCGTCGGCCACGCGGCGAGGTGCTCGCGGGTCGAGAGCCAGACGCTCACGATGCCGAACGCGGCCGCCACGTACTCGGTCCAGGTGAGCCAGGGCGTGTCCATTGCGCGAGCGCTACGTGGCGCGCAATTCGGCGATCGTCCGCTCCACCAGCGCCACGAGCGGCGCCATCCCCCGCTCGTCGAACACCAGCTGCACCCCGGCCGCGCGATACAGCTCGGGGAGCGACTTCGTGCCGCCGAGCGCCAGGGCCGCGCGGTAGCGCGTCACGGCGCCCGCCGGATCGGCCAGGCTCTGCTGCCAGATGGCCAGCGCCCCGAGCTGGGCGATGCCGTACTCGATGTAGTAGAACGGCAGCTCGAAGATGTGCAACTGCCGGTACCAGCGCGCCACCCGTTCGCGCTCGAGCCCCGACCAGTCGATCCCCTGCTCGAACCGCGAGCGGATCTCGAGCCAGGCCGCGTCGCGTGCCGCCGCCTCGTGACCGTGGCCGCTCCTGTAGATCCACGCCTGGAACGCATCCACGCAGGCGATGTGCCCGAGGCCGATCAGCACGTCCTCGAGGTGCTCCGCGCGGGCGCGCCGCGCATCGGCCTCCGAGTACCAACCCGTCGGGGCGGCCAGGTGCGGCGCGGCGAGCAGTTCCATGCTCATGCTCGCGAGTTCCGCCATCTCCGAGCCGGTCCCCCGCTGCCAGATGAACGGCTGAGCGCTCGACTCGAAGTCGTGAAAGCAGTGCCCGGCCTCGTGCAGCAGCGTGGTGACATCATCGGCCAGCCCGACCGCATTCATGAAGATGAAGGGCACCTTGGAGAACGGGTACTTGATGCAGTATCCGCCGGGGGCCTTGCCCGGCCGACTATCGAGGTCCAGCAGGCCCTCCGCGCGCATGCGGGCGAACTGGCGGCCGAGCACCGGGTCGACGGCCGTGAACACGCGCTCGGCCGGCGCGAGGAACCCCTCGCCCGAGGTGAATGGCACCAGCGCCGGACGGCTCAGGGGATCCACGCCAAGATCCCATGGGCGCAGCTGCGACACGCCCAACTGGCGCTTCCGCTCGTCGTGCAGCCGCCGCACGGCCGGCACCACCGTGGCCTCCACGCCACGGTGAAAGCGCGCACAGTCGTCGGGGGCATAGTCGAAGCGGAACTTCGACTGGAAGGCGAATGCCTGGTAGTCGGCAAACCCGGCCTCCGTCGCCATGGCCGTGCGCAAGGCGAAGAGTTGGTCGAACTGGCCAGCCAGTTCGTCGCGGACCCCGAGGTACGCCCCAGCCCCGGCGCGGAAGGCGCGTTCGCGCACGGTGCGATCCGGATCCTGGAGGAACGGCCCCAATTGCGGAATCGTCTTCGGCGTGCCGTCCCAGTCCACGCTCAAGCCACCCGTCACCTTCTGGTAGGCCGCCGAGAGCTCCTCGATCTCGCCCGCGCGCACGACGTTCGCCTCGCGGAAGATCTCGGCGTCGGTCCGGAACTCGCGCATGATCGTGGCGAGGTCGGCGCGCGTGATGCCAAGCGACAGGGCGCGCCGCGACAGGCGGACCCCCTGCTCGTGGGCCTTCGGGCCGATCTCCGCCGAGAGTCTCAGGTACGTCGCCTCCTTGGCGGGGTCGGCCGTATCGCACGTGTAGGCGACCATCGCGCGCGTGCCGGCCTCGCCAAGCAGCTCCTCGAGCCTCGACCACGCCGCCAGCCACGACTCCGCTTCGCCCTCGGGCACGGGCACCGTGGCCAGCTGCTCGTACCATGGCAGGACGTCGTCCCACGTGCCGTGCAGGAAGACGTCGGGCGATGCGGGGAGGGCGATCATGATCGCGGGTGTCAAGGATTGGGTTCGGCGGACGTGGCGCGGGCGGGGAGGCGTGGGGGTGCTCGTCCCGGCCGAAAGATCAGCGGTGCGCGCCCCGCCGCGCGAGGGCATCTTTCGCGACATGGTCATTCCCGCCACCATGCGCGCCGTCCGGCTCGTCACGACCGGTGCTCCGGTCGAAGCGCACGAACTGCCCGTTCCCTCCCCCGCAGCCCACGAGGTGCTCGTTCGCGTGGCAGCCGCCGGCATTTGCCACTCCGATGCGCACTATCGCAGCGGCCGAGCCGGGGCCAAGACGTTGCCGCGCACCCTGGGGCATGAAGTGGCAGGGGTGATCGCCGCCCTCGGCTCGGCCGTCCGCGGCCGCCGGGAAGGCGAGCGCGTCGTGCTGCACTACAACGTCACCTGCGGCCGGTGCAACTGGTGTACCGACGGGACGGAGCAGTTCTGCCCGGAATGCCGGATGCTGGGACACCACATCGACGGCGGATGGGCCGAGTACCTGGTGGTGCCGGCCTCGAACGCCGTGCCCTTGCCGGCGGGCATTCCCGCCGCCCCGGGAGCGACGTTGATGTGCGCCTCGGCCACGTCGTACCACGCCCTGCGCAAGGCGCGGCTCGTGGCGGGGGAAACCGTCGCGATCTTCGGCGTGGGCGGACTGGGGCAGTCGGCCGTGCAGCTCGCGCGCACGCTGGGCGCCCGTCAGGTGATCGCGGTCGATCTGGACGACGATCGGCTGACGCGCGCCGCCGTCCACGGCGCGCTCACCGTGCGTCCGAGCGAGGGGGACGTGGTGGCGGCGGTGCGGGCGGCGACCGATGGCCGCGGGGTGGATGTCGCCCTCGAACTGATCGGACTGGCGGAGACCACGCTGCAGGCGCTCCGCGTGCTCGCCCCCATGGGGCGCGCGGTGGCCGTGGGATTGACCGCCGGCGCGACCGCCATCGAGACGTACCGCCAGATCCTCGGTCCCGAAGCCGAGCTGATTGGCTGCAACGACCACCTGCGCTCGGAGCTCGAGCCCCTGATCGAGTTCGCCCGCACGGGCGCGCTCGACGTCCGTACGGCGGTCACCCGCACGATTCCGCTCGACGCCGCCTTGATCAACGAGGCGCTCGACGCCCTCGACCGCTACGGGCCGGGGGTGCGTACGGTCATTGTCCCGAACCCGGATACTCCATGATCATCACCGCCGACCTCTTCGACGAGCACGGTGAGCAGCTGCAGGTGCTCGACGCCCAGTTCCGCTCCTTCGGCCGCGTGCGGGCCTTCGCGGGACAGGCGGCG
>JANLSF010000667.1:0-4666 GCA_031362285.1 Gemmatimonadota bacterium
GGGCGCGGATGGAGACGCTGCGCGTGGGCAGGGGGCTCGACAAGTCGATCGACATGGGGGCGATCGTGGCGCCCGTGCAGCTGGCGCGCATTCGCGAACTGTGCGACGTGGGTGTGAAGGAAGGGGCCACCATGTGGCAGCCGTCGTGGGCGGTGCCGCAGGACGGGTGGTTCCATCCGCCGACGCTGTTCACCGACGTGCAGCCCGCGAGCACGATCGCCCAGGTGGAGATCTTCGGGCCGGTGATGGTGACGATGACCTTCCGCACGCCCGAAGAGTCGGTGGCGCTGGCCAACAACACCATCTACGGCCTGGCCGCGACCCTGTGGACTGAGAACATCAACCTCGCCCTCGACATCGCGCCCAAGCTCAAGGCCGGCGTGGTGTGGATCAACGCCACCAACCTGTTCGACGCCTCGGCGGGCTTCGGTGGCTACCGCGAGAGCGGCTACGGCCGCGAGGGTGGTCGCGAGGGGATGTGGGAGTACGTGGTACCGAGCTGGGCGCATGCTCCGGGACGCATGGCCGTTGTCGCACCGACCGCCAGCAGCGCCCCGGTGGCGCCGGCCCTGAGCGCCATCGCCGGCGACGACGACGGTCCGTCCATCAACCGCACGCCAAAACTCTTCATCGGCGGCAAGCAGGCGCGCCCCGACGGCGCCTACTCGCGCGCCATCTACGCCCCCGACGGCACGGCCATCGGTGAAGTGGGCGAAGGAAATCGCAAGGACATCCGCAACGCCGTCGAGGCCGCGCACGCCGCGTGGAAGTCGTGGGGGAAGTCCACGGGCCACGCCCGCGCTCAGATCCTCTACTACCTGGCCGAGAACCTCGGTGCGCGCGCCGACGAGTTCGCGAAGCGCCTGGCCAAGATGACGGGCGTGTCCAAGCGCGCCGGCGCCAAGGAAGTGGATGCCAGCATCCGCCGCCTGTTCACCTATGCGGCGTGGGCCGACAAGCACGACGGCGCCGTGCACAACGTTCCCATCCGCGGCGTCGCGCTCGCCATGCACGAGCCCATCGGCGTCATCGGCCTGGGCTGCCCCGACGCCGCGCCGCTGCTCGGCTTCGTCTCGTGCGTGGCCCCGGCCATCGCCATGGGGAACACCGTCATTGCCGTCCCGAGCGAGCCACATCCGCTCGCGGCCACCGATTTCTACCAGGTACTCGAGACGAGCGATGTGCCTGCCGGCGTGGTGAACATCGTCACCGGTCCCAAGGACGCCCTGGTGAAGGTCCTCGCTGACCACGACGACGTGGAGGCCATCTGGTACTTCGGCCATCCGGCCGGCGTGCAGGCGGTGGAGAGTTCGAGCGCCACCAACATGAAGCGCACCTTCTGCGACGCTCACACCCGCGACTGGCTCTCGTCCGAACAGGGGGAAGGTCGCGAGTGGCTGCGCGCGGCGGTGCAGGTCAAGAACATCTGGATCCCCTACGGCGAATGACCCACACACGCTCACTCCTTGTCGCGGCCGCCTGTGCGGCCGCGCTCGCGCTCCCCACGGTCGGCGCCGCGCAGGCTGGTGGCGACAAGATCGTCCTCCCCACCTGGTCGGAGCAGATCGCCGTCCGCGAGGGGTGGCTGGTCAAGCGCCACGCCATGCTCCTCGACATGATGCGACGCCACAAGATTGCCATGTGGATCGTGGTCAACGAGGAGTTCCACGACGATCCGCTCACGCAGCTCGTCGCCCCGCCGCGGCCGTACACCGGCAATCGCGACATCTTCGTGTTCATCGACGCCGGCGATCGCCTCCGCAAGGTGGCCATCACGGGGTACGCCGAGGAGAACACGGCGCGCTTCTTCGAGTCGAGCAACGAGCCGAAGCCGGCCGCGCAGACCATTGCCGCCCTGATGGCCGAGCACAAACCGGCCACCATCGGCCTCGCGCTCAGCGGGCGCCGCGGCGTGCAGCGCTCCATCACGCACGACGCCTACACCATGATCGCCGGCGCGCTCGGTCCGGACAACGCCGGGAAGATCGTGAGCGCGGCGTCGCTCATCGAGGAGTACTGCGACACGCGCCTCCCCGAGGAGCTGCCGTACTACACCACCATGGTGCGCCTCACCGACCAGATCACCAAGCGCGCGCTGTCCAACGAGGTGATCACCCCCGACCGCACCACGGTGGGCGACGTCCGCCGCTGGCTGTACGACGCGATGTGGGCCGCAGGGGTGCGCACCTGGTTCCAGCCCGACATGCGCGTGCAGCGGAAGTCGTCGGGGAACGCGACGTCGCGCGGCTTCCTCGCCGTGGCCCCGGAGAGCACCGTCATCCGCCGGGGCGACGTCATTCACCTCGACTTCGGCATCTCGGCCATGGGGTTCGACACCGACTGGCAGAAGATGGCCTACGTGCTCAACACGGGGGAGAAGGACGTGCCGCCCGGGCTCAAGGCGGCCATGAAGAACACCAACACGCTGCAGGACGTGATGATGAAGCGGTTCTCGCGCCCCGCCCGCGCCGCCGCCTCGGTGTACGACTCCACCATGGCCGACATGACGGCACGCGGCATCAAGGCGATGATCTACTCGCATCCCATCGGCGTGCAGGGGCACGGGCTGGGCGCGGCCATCGACTTCCGCTCGTCGCAGCGCGATCCCGCCGAGCTTCCCAAGGCGCTCCGGCTCGGCTCCTACATCTCCGTCGAGCTCAACACCACCACGCCGGTGCCGGAGTGGGGAGGACAGGGCGTGGCGGTGATGATGGAAGACGACGCGCACCTCACCGAGACCGGATGGACCTTCTTCCATCCGCGGCAGGAAGCGTGGTACATCATCCGGAGCTCGCCGCAGCCGTAGGCGGTGCCGGGCGCGGCGGGCGCGCGACTCGGCGCTACCGCCCGCCCACGAGCTGGAACGCCGCCCAGTAGCGCGGCTCCTCGAACCCCTTGGTGGCGCGCACGTCGGCCTGTGCGCGGCGGAGCGCCTCCGACTTGGTCGGACCGTCCTTGTCGGCGAGCCAGTGGGTGTAGAACCGCTCCATGAGGAGCGCCGTGGCCTCGTCCGACACGCTCCAGAGGCTCACCAGCAGGCTGCGGGCCCCGCGCGCCAGGAAGGCGCGCTGCAGCCCCACCGTGCCTTCGGCTTCGGCGAGGTTGCCGAGCCCGGTCTGGCACGCGGAGAGCACCACCAGCTCGGCGTGCAGCAACGGGCCGTCGAGCACCTCGCCCACGGTGAGCAATCCGTCGGCCAGTGCGTCGGGCGCGAGCGCCACGAACGAATTGCGTGCCTGCCCGGCCGTTGCGTAGGCGTAGCCGTGCGTGGCCAGGTGGATGAGCGGCGCCTCCGTCATGCGGCGGCGCACGTCCACCTCGGTGGCCGCCGCACCGGTCAGCATCGGCGCGCCCACGCGCGCCGAGACCCCCTCGGCCTCGCGCGCCGCCGCCGGGAGGGGCTGCAGTTGCACCAGGTCACCGCTTGAGGTGCGCGCCGACGGCATGGTGGGGTTGCCAACCACGAGTGCCTTGCTGAGCGCCACGCGGCGTGCCGCTCCCGCCGCAATCGGTTTCCCGCGCTCCGCCTCGGCCAGGCTGGCGAGTGACGGCGCATAGCGCAGGGCATAGCGACTCGCGAGAAGTACGCCCTTCTCGCCGAGCGGCAGCGCACCGAAGGGCAGCATGGCGAGCGATCCGTGCGGCACGATCACGATCTCGCGCGGGCGGCCCGCCGTGAGCAGGTCGTCGGGAACGAGCAGCCGCGCCAGCGCGAGTCCGAGCGCCCCGGCATTGCCGCTCGGCGCCGTGCTTCCGGTGCGCGCGCGCAGTTCGAGGGTGCGGCTCGCCTGACCGCTCGCGCCGTCGGCGCGCAGGGCGCGGCGCCATTGCCCCACCAGCGCGGCGACCGAGTCGGCCGACACCTTCACGGTGCGGACCGCGGTGGGGTACCCGGGGCGCGCATACCAGGCGATGAGCGTGTCGTCGGTGACGAGGTAGGCGAGCAGGGCCGAGCCGCCGTTGGTCGCGGCGCTCACAAGCCGCCTCCCCTCGCTGGCGAAGTCGGTGCTCGTGGCGCGCGCGGCGGCGGTGCCCCGCATCAGGTCGAGCAGCGCCTGCGCGCGGTAGCGCTCGGTGGCCGCGAGCGCGCCGAGCGCCGCCGCCTCGGCGCCGAGCGCGGGAGCGCGCGCCAGCCAAGTGAGCTCCCACTCGCCGGAGAGCAGCGTGCTCTGCGCGCCGATGCTCACCTTGTTCTCGTCACCCCCGGCGTCCGCGCGCACGGCGGCGCGAAACGCCGATGCGGTGTCGAACGCCGCGGCTGCGGCCGGCAGGTCGGGCTTGGGGAATCGCCGCAGCAGGTGGCCGATACTGGCGAGCAACGCCGCACTCGTCTCGAGCGACCCGCTGGAGCGCTCCCGCGAGAGCGCCTCGCGCAACGACGCGAGCCCCGCCTCGGGATGTCCGCGATCCGCCTCGATCCGGCCAAGCGCACTCAACGCGAGCGTCTCGGCGGCGCGGTCACCGGTGGCCGCGGCCATCACCTTCGCTTCCTGATAGGTGGCGTACGAGGAGTCCCGGTCACCCACGCGGTCGAACAGCGCGGCAAGGTCGGTGAGCCCACCGGCCGAGAGACGCATCGTGGTGGAGGTACGGGCTCGCGCCAGCGCCTCGCGCAGCGCGAACACGGCCGAGTCGGGGTGTCCGCGCTTGCCCATGAGCATCCCGA
>JANLSF010000726.1:0-3638 GCA_031362285.1 Gemmatimonadota bacterium
CGTGGGCATATTCGGGTTGTCGTGGAGTCGCATCAAGTACGTGACGCGCAACAGCAGCTCCGACACGACGACGGGTTGGTGGCCGGGGGACATCCATTCGAGATGGTCGCCCCCGGCATCGACGGCCATCGCCATCGAGCCGCTTTCAGATGTCGCGAGCCTCAGCAGGACCGAAGCGCCTGCCAGAGCGAGGTCATCGGCCAATGATTGCTCGTCGGACGTGAACCTCGCGCTCGCCAGGTCGAACCCGCGGACCAGGAGCGAGCGGTCCCGAGCAAAGACGATGCGGCCGTCGTGATAGAAGACGGCGGACGACTGGTTCAGGGGGCCGGCGCATCGAGGGCGTGGCGCGTCGACTGCCCTGATGCACAGGAACGTCGATCCGTCGGTGCGAGCCGAGGCATAGCTCAAGAGCCCTCCGCCGAGCCGCGCAGGATACCCTTGTCGGTTCTCGCCGACGCTGGCGTCGAGTGGTATAAAATCGGTGGCACCGTCCGGTGTCCACGCCTGCAGGTTCGGCTTGGCCGAGATACGAGAACCGCCGACGACCATCCGGCCGTCTTCAATGACCACCATCCCTCCGAGTGCAAAGAAGACTGATGACGGGGTCGACTCGAGCACGCTCGCCTTCGTGTTCACATTGAACCGTCGGATGCCGTTTGTGGTGCTGACATACAGACCCGCCCCATCGGGCGACCACCCGAGCCAGTTCCCCAGGTCGGACTCCCCAAGCCGTTCGGCGGCGGCCCGCGACAGATCCCGCAGCCACACGTCGACGCCGCCCTTGGCGCCCGCTTCGGTATAGGCCAGGTATCGCCCGTCTGGCGACAGCGCAAAGCGGCCCTGAATCGGCAGGTCGAACTGAATCGCGCGCGCCTCTGTGACTGGTGCAGGTGCGCCGGTGATCGTCGCGCCGAGCAACGCGCCAAGACCCACGGCGGCGACGCCGCCCGCAGCGAGAGCCCACGCGCGGCCCCGCGTTATGCGCTCGTTGTGCGACGGCACCAGTGCCGGTTCTCGAAGGGCTTGGTCCAGCTCCAGTCGCGCATCGCCGATGTGCTGCAACCGCTGCGTGCGGTCCTTCGCCAGGCAGCGCGTGAGCAGCGTGCGCACCCGCGCTGGGGTCGCCGCAGGCAGTCGCGCCCAGTCGGGCTCGGTCTTGAGAATCGCGCCGAGGATGTCGCTCACGTCGTCGCCCTCGAACGCACGCCGGCCGGTGAGCAGTTCGTAGAACACGCAGCCAAACGCCCAGATGTCCGCACGGCGATCGACGGGCCTGCCCTTGGCCTGCTCGGGCGCCATGTAGGCTGCCGTGCCGAGGATCGCGCCCTGTAGCGTCATCGCCGGCGAGGTCACGATCGTGGGGGAGTGCGTGGCCGAGTTGCTCGCGTCGCTGATCCCGTGTCCCTGCCCTGTGGGCTTCGCCAAGCCGAAGTCGAGCACCTTCACCACGCCGTCGGGCGTGACGCGGATGTTGGCGGGCTTCAGATCACGATGCACGATGCCGGCTTCGTGCGCGGCCTCGAGCCCCTCGGCGATCTGGTGCGCCAGCGGCCACACCTCGTCGAGTGGCACGGCACCGCGGGCAAGACGTTGGGCGAGGTCCTCGCCCTCCACGAGTTCCATCGCGAGTGCCAGCATGGCCGGCGCGGTGCTCGAGGCCGGCACATCTTCCAGGCCGTAGATCTGCGCGATGTGCGGATGGTTCAGCGTCGCGAGCGTCTTGGCCTCGCGTTCGAAGCGCTGGCGCCGTTCGGGGTCCGCGGCGAACTCTGGTGGCAGCGTCTTGACGGCGGCCGAACGGCCCAGGCGCGTGTCTCTCGCCCGGTACACCTCACCCATGCCACCGGCGCCAAGGGGACCGACGATTTCGTACGAACCGAGGCGGGTGCCAGGGGCTAGAGCCATGATGAAGTGGCCGGGATTATAGCCGGTCCGAGACCGGCCGGTCGCGCGTGTGTCCGCGGGCGGACGGCGCCGCCCGGGCGCCCTGCCGCGCCCCCTTCGGCCGTCTACTGCAGCCAGTCGTGCACGCGCAGGCCGTGAACCTTCGCGAACTGCGCGTCGTGGGTCCAGAGTTCGGCGGCCCGTGGTCCAACGCCGTCAGAGCGATCTGCAGGTCGAAGATGCGAGGGCCGCTGATCTCGAGTTCAACCGACCGCGCGGCCTCGCGCCCCGTGGATGGGCGAGGGTCTGAGGGATGTCAGAGCACAGAACGCCTCACGCATGCGTCACGTGACCGTCTACCGGATCGGATTAAGCGCGCCGGCGGCCCCGTCACCGTTCGTCACCGGCGAATTTGTTGCGCCACGCCCGACGACGCTAGGTTTGCTGCACGAGTCGCTCATAGCCGCATCGCACGCAGCGGTAACGCCTATAGATCTTCGGCGGAACCTGCCACAACACGTTAACGTCCGGTGGGAACTCGTACCCCACGAACTGGAGGTTGTTGTTCGGCCCGGTACATTCAGGACATCGAAGAGGGCCAAGATCTGCGGCGTTCGTCATGGGAGACACGCAGCCTAACACGCCACACATCGCGCCCGCCCACGTCGGTCCACGTGCTCATCGCGCGGACGAACCCGACGTGGCTCACTTCGGGTAGCATGACGCCGTGATCAGGGATCCCCGGCGGCGCCGATTCCAGCAGGGGTGGGCCTGCCGCGCCGCCCGCGTCCCCTGTCCCGCTGGCCTGCGCCGCCTGCGGCGCGGACGTGCCGCCGACGCACCCGTATTCGTGGTGCAGCGCGTGCGGCGCGCCGCTGCCCGCTGAGGTGAAGGCGCAGCTGTCCAACCCGTACACGCGGCCGATGTCGCCGGCGTTCGTGTCGCTGCGCGAGGACGCGGGTCCCGACGAACAGGCAGTGGACCAGGCGATCGACGAGATGCTGGCCCCGCCGCCACCGAACCGCATGGCGCTGATCCTGACGGCGTCGGTCGTGCTGTTCGCGGTTGCCGAGGCCGCCGGCGGGGCGTCGCGGTTGTCGATTGTCGTGCTCGTCGCCGTGCTGTTCGTCCACGAGAGCGGCCATTACCTGGCGATGTGGGCGTTCGGCTATCAGAACGTTCGCATGTTCTTCATCCCATTTCTCGGCGCCGCCGTGTCGAGCCCGTCGACGCATCTGGCGGCGTGGAAGGAAGGGATCGTGCTGCTCGCCGGACCGGTGCCCGGCATCGTCGCCGGACTCCTCGCCATACCGGCTGGCGTGGTGACCGGCGCGCCTTGGTGGCGCGACGTGGCGGGCGTCGCGATCGCCGTGAACGCGTTCAACCTCCTGCCGCTCGAGCCGCTGGACGGCGGCCAGCTGCTGCGGCTGACTGTCTTCGGCCGCTGGCGCCACGCCGAGACCGCGTTCCGGGTCGTGACTAGCCTGGCGCTTGCCGCTTTCGGGGTCTGGTCCGGCGCGTGGCTGATGGGGCTATTCGCCGTCTCGCTGGTGTTCGCGGTGCGCCTGCGTCACCGCGTGCTCGCCGCGGCGGCCCGGCTGCGCGCCGATCATCCGGCGATGTCGCGCGACCTGCAGACGCTCGGCCCCGACCAACGCCGCGTGCTTTATGCCGACGCCCTCGACGCCCTGCCGCCCGAGGGCGACAAGACGGCGACAGCTGTTGCCGGCACGATGCGAGCGCTACTCGAG
>JANLSF010000771.1:0-6556 GCA_031362285.1 Gemmatimonadota bacterium
CCCGCTGCGGGAGTGGGGCGAGTCGCTCCTGTCGGAACGGGCGCAGCGCGAGGCGGGCGCGCTCGACGTGGCGCGCACGCGCAGCAAGTGGGCAGCGCACCAGGAGCGCCGCGAGAACAACCAGTATTGGCTGTGGAACGCCCTCATGCTCCAGAGCTGGCTCGCGGGGAGCGCAGCCGCATGAGCGGACTCGCGCTCGACATCGTCGCCACGCGCGGTGGGGCCGTGGAATCACGGCACCGGGTGCATGGCGTGGCCGTCACGGCCGCCGGGCGGGTCGTGGCCGCCGTGCGCGACCCCGACCTCGTCACCTTCTGGCGGTCGTGCGCCAAGCCGTTCCAGGTGATGCCGCTGCTCGAAGGTGGCGGCTTTGCCGCCACCGGGTGGGCCAATCCGGAGCTCGCCCTCGCGTGCGCGTCGCACGGCGGGGAGCCGGAGCACGTGGCGCTTGCGGGCGCGATGCTCGAATCGCTCGGCCTGGAGGAAGGGGACCTGGCCTGCGGCCCGCACGAGCCGTTGTCGTCGCGCGGTGTCCGCCTGGCCCGCGAGTCGGGCGCACGCATCACGCGGCTGCACAACAACTGCTCCGGCAAGCACGCGGCGATGCTGGCCGCCGCGCGCATGCACGGTGTACCCACGGAGGGCTACGAGCGGCCGGATCATGTCGTGCAGGTGGCCTGTGCGCAGGCGGTGTCGATCTGGACCGGCGTGCCGCTCGCCGACCTCGTGATCGGCGTGGATGGGTGTGGCGTCCCCGTGTTCGGCTTGCCCCTGGCGCAGATGGCGCTCGCGTACGCGCGCCTGGCCGACGCCGTCCGCCTCGGACACGAGGTGCCGAGCCGCATCATGGCAGCCATCCAGGCGCATCCGATGCTGCTCGGCGGCACCGACCGGTTCGACACCGTGCTCCTCGAGGAGACCTTCGGACGTATCTTTGCCAAGGTGGGTGCCGAGGGCGTGCACACGGTGGCCATCCTCGACATGGGGCTCGGCCTCGCGATCAAGGTCGAAGACGGGGCGCTGCGGGCGCAGCACGCCGCCGTGCTCCGGGCCCTGCAGCAACTCGGTGCGCTGCCGGCCACGTTGCCGCCGCGCCTCGCCGACTTCCTCGTTCGTCCGGTGCGCAACACGCGCGGCGAGGTGGTGGGCGACGTGGGACCGCTGACATGACCGGCAAGCGGCGGACCCAGGGCGCGCGCGAATGATCGGCCAACGCGGCGACCCTGCGGCTATCGTGCTCCTCGACGATGCCACGCGCGGTCTCGTCCGCCTGGCGGCGGCGTGCTGCGGCGGGAGCGAGGCGCAACTGCGCGCCGAACTCGCGGGCGTGCATGCCAACGCGGTGCGTCCCATCTGGGTGGAGGAAGTCATCCTGCAGTCGTACCTGTTCGCCGGTTTTCCCCGCACCCTGAATGCGACGCGCGAGTGGCGCCGCATCTCGGGGCGAAGCGCGCCCGACATCGACCCCGACCCGCTGCACCTCTCGCCCAACGACTGGCGGGCCCGCGGCGAGGCGACCTGTGCCGTGGTCTACGGCCCGTTCTACGCGAAGCTCCGGTCGAACATCGCCCTGCTGCACCCGGCGCTCGACGACTGGATGATCGTGGAGGGATATGGCAAGGTGTTGAGCCGTCCTGGGCTCGACCTCGGCCGGCGGGAGCTCTGCGTGGTGGCGGCGTGTGCCGCGCAGGGGCAGGACCGGCAATTGCACTCGCACCTGCACGGCGCGCTCCACGCTGGCGCTGCGCCGGGCGATATCGAGGGAACGTTGGCGACAATCGCCGACTTCCTGACCAACGACGATGCGCAGCGCTACGCGCTGCTCTGGGCGCGAGTCCGCGCCATGGCGGTGCCGGCAACGGCGCCCAAGGGAGATGAACGTGTTCATTGATCGCGTGGTGGTGAAGGTGGCGGCGGGAACGGGCGGGTCGGGGTGCATGTCGTTCCGGCGCGAGCATCGCGTCCCCATGGGCGGCCCCGATGGGGGCGATGGCGGGCGCGGGGGCGACGTGATCGTGCGCGGCGACGACAACCTCGCGACGTTGCTCGACTACTCGTACCGCGACCAATGGTCCGCCGAGCGCGGCGACCACGGGTCGGGCGTCAACAAGACGGGCAAGTCGGGCGCGGACATCATCCTCCCGGTGCCGCTCGGCACCGTGCTGAAGGATGCCGGCACCGGCGCCGTGCTCTGCGAAGTGCTCACCGCCGGCGAGGAATTCATCGTGGCCAAGGGCGGACGTGGCGGGAAGGGCAACACCTTCTTCGCGACGGCCACCCACCAGTCCCCGCGCGAGTGGCAGCCGGGCGAGGAAGGGCAGGAGCGATCGCTCGAACTCGAGCTCAAGCTCATCGCCGACATCGGGCTCGTCGGACAGCCCAACGCCGGCAAGTCCACGCTGCTGTCGGTGATCAGCGCGGCGCGCCCCAAGATCGCCGACTATCCCTTCACCACGCTGCAGCCCAACCTCGGCGTCGTGCCGCTCTCGGGACACCGCACCTTCGTCGTCGCCGACATTCCCGGCATCATCGAAGGCGCCCACGAAGGGAAGGGACTGGGACTCCAGTTCCTGCGCCACATCGAGCGCACGCGCATCCTCGCCTTCGTGATTCCCATCGACGCCATGGACTGGCAGCTGGAGTACGACCAGCTGCGCCGCGAGGTGACGCAGTATTCGGCGGAGCTGGCCACCAAGCCGCACTGCGTCGTGTTCTCCAAGATGGACCTGATGGGCGAGACGTACACCCCGCCGATCGAGGCGCCCACCTCGTTTGCGTCCTTCGCCATCTCGGCCGCCGCTCGCACCGGGCTGGAGCCGTTGCTGGCCGGTTGGTGGGACCAGCTCCTGAAGATGAAGAAGCAGGCGGCGCGCAGCGCTGCCGGGGATGTCGCCGCCGGCGCCTGACCCGCACGAGCGCCGCGCGGCGCTCGCCCTCTCCCTCGCCGACGGCATTGGGAGCGCGACCTTCCGGGAGTTGGTTGCAACGTTTGGGTACGCCTCGCGGGCGTTGCAGGCACGATCCGATGCCGGCGAACTGCTCGCGCGAGCCGAGGCGCTGGAGCAGAGCGCGGCCCGCGCATCGGCCGCGTTGTGGGTCATCGGAGAGGCACAATTCCCCGCCGCCTTCACGGCGCTCGATCGCCCGCCCCTCTGGGTCACGGCGCTCGGTGACCCGGCGCTGCTCGGCCCCGTTGGCGTCGCCATCGTCGGCACCCGGCAGGCGACACCCTACGGGGTGCGCATTGCGCGCGACCTCGCAACGGCCGTGGTCCGCGCCGGTGGCGTGGTGGTCAGTGGACTCGCCCGGGGCATTGATGGAGCGGCGCACCAGGCGGCGCTCGAGGCGGGCGGCGGCACCATCGCCGTGCTCGGCACGGGCGTCGACGTGCCGTACCCCAGCAGCCATCGCGCCCTGCACGCCGAGGTGGTGCGACGGGGCCTCGTGCTCAGCGAGATCGCCCCGGGCGACCGTGCGGGACACGCCTCGTTCCCCCTCCGCAACCGGCTCATCGCCGCGCTCGGACGCGTCACGGTCGTGGTCGAGGCGGGGCGGAGGAGCGGCGCGTCGATCACGGCGGACCACGCCACCGACCTCTCGCGCGACGTGTTCGCCGTGCCAGGTCCGGTGGATGCGCCGCACAGCGCGGGATGCAACGCCCTCATCCGCGATGGCGCGCACATCGTGACCGAGGTGGCCGACGTGCTGCTTGCGGCGGGCCTCACCGTCCCGCTCGCCTCGTCGCGGGCCATAGCGCTGGCTGGCGACGCGCAGACCGTGTGGGAGGCCCTCGCGCGCGGGGCGATCGATGCCGACAGCCTCACCGCCCGCACCCGGCTGCCGGCCCGCGCCTGTCTCGCCGCCGTGACCGAGCTCGAACTGGCCGGACTCGTCGAGGTCGCGTTCACCGGTGAGATCCGGCGACGGGGAGGGGGGTGATGCCACCCAACGTCCGCGAGATTATCCGTCGTCTCGAGCGTGAGGGGTGGATCCTGGTGCGAACGAACGGAAGCCATCGCATATTTCGGCACCCGGAACGAACGGGAATCGTGGTCGTCCCAGGCAAGCTTTCTCGACCGCTGCCCATAGGGACCTATCGGTCGGTACTGCGCCAATCCGGGCTGGAGGAGGAGTGATGATTCTGGGGTATCGCATCCGCGTGGAGCGCGAGGGAAGCAGTTGGGGCGCGTCGTCGCCCGACTTGCCCGGGTGCATCGGGCTCGGCCGCTCACGCGAGGCCGCACTGCGCAGCATCACGAAGTCGATCCAGCTGACCGTCGACTACCTGCGGGAAGTCGGCGACCCTGTGCCGCTCACTTGGGTCGAGAAGCGTCGGAGCAACGCGCGAGCGCGGGATCGATCCTCCGCGACTGCTCCCGCTCTTCGCGCCGGCCGGTCCCGTCGCGCGGGTTGAGTCCCTTGTAAGGGGAGGCAGACCTTCGCCGACTAGCTTGCGTCGTGCCCCCCCGCCACGTCTACGTCCACGTCCCCTTCTGCGCCCGACGTTGCTCGTACTGCGACTTCGCCATCGCCGTGCGACGCGTGGTACCCTCGGCGGCCTTCGCAAACGCCGTCTCGCGCGAGCTCGACCTGCGCTTTCCGCGCACCCCCGCGCCGTGGCTCGCGGACACCCTCTACCTCGGCGGCGGCACGCCATCCCGCCTGGGTGGCGACGGCGTGGCCCGCCTCATCGGCCTCCTGCGCGAGCGCGTTGCGCTCGAGCCCGGCGCCGAGGTCACGATCGAGGCCAATCCCGAGGATGTCACGCCGGAGGCTGCCCGCGCCTGGCACCAGGCCGGGGTCACCCGCGTGTCCCTCGGCGCGCAGTCATTCGACGACCGCGTCCTGGCCTGGATGCACCGGGTGCACGATGCGAACGCCACGCGCCGTGCCGTCGCGGTGCTTCGCGACGCCGGCATCGGCGAGCTGTCGCTCGACCTGATCTTTGCGGTGCCCGCGCACCTGGAGCGCGATTGGCCGCGCGATCTCGACGCCGTGCAGGCCCTCGCGCCGGACCATCTGTCGCTCTACGGCCTCACGATCGAGCCGAACACGCCACTGGGGCGCTGGGCGGCCCGCGACGAGGTCCGCGAAGCGCCCGAGGAGCACTACGCCGCGCAGTTCCTGCGGGCGCATGACACGATGACCGCGGCGGGCTTCACGCACTACGAGGTGTCGAACTTCGGGCGCGGGCGTGCGCGCGGCCGCCACAACAGCGCCTACTGGCAAGGAGTCCCGTATGCGGGACTCGGCCCATCCGCGCACGAGTTCGACGGCACGGCGCGCCGGTGGAACAGGAGCGCCTACGCTGCCTGGAGCGCCGCCGTGGAGGCCGAGACCGACCCGGTGGAGGGGCGCGAGGCGCTGTCCGCGACCGAGTCACGCACCGAAGCGGTGTATCTTGGACTGCGCACGGTGGCAGGCCTCCTTCTTGCACCTCACGAGTGGGAGTCCGCGGAGCCTTGGATTTCGGCCGGATGGGCCGATCGTCGGGGCGAACGGCTGGCACTCACCCCGACGGGGTGGCTGCGCATGGACGGCATTGCCTTGACGCTTCTCGGAAGTCGTTTGTAGGATTCAACTTATGTCGTTCTCCGAACTGACCGACCGCGAGCGGCGTGTCTTGGCCGCCGTGATCCAGAGCTACGTGGAGACTGCCGAACCGGCGGGCTCCCGAGGGATCGCGCGCAAGTTCGGCTTGGGGGTCTCCCCGGCAACGATCCGCAACACCATGAGCGACCTCGAGGAGAAGGGGTTTCTCTTTCACCCGCACACGTCGGCCGGCCGCATCCCCACCGACCTCGCATATCGGGCGTATGTGGAGTCGTTGACGGAGGTGGCGCCGCCACCGGACCGCGAGGTCCGCCGTCTTGAGGCGGCCATCCGCGACGGCGACACGGCCATCGAGGCCATCCTGCGGCGCGCCGCGCAGACGCTGGGGATCCTGACCCAGGAGCTGGGCATCGCCCTCGGTCCCCGCCTCGACCTCACGCTGCTGGATCGCCTCGAGCTCTACCGCGTGTCGACCGACCGGCTGGTACTGGCCCTCACCCTGACCGGCGGCCTGGCCCGCACCGTGTTCGTCGAGGTCCCGGGCGAGATCGCCGATGCGGCGGTGCAGGAGGTGCAGCGCGTGCTCAACGAGCGACTGGCCGGACTCACCCTGCGCGACATTCGCGCGTCGCTGGGCACCCGCCTGCGCGACGCGGCGGCGCCCGGAGGCGCGAGCGAGCTGATGAACATCTTCATCGAGGAGGGCGAGCAGATGTTCGACCTCCCGGTGGGAACGGGCGGGTCCGACGTGGTCCTCGGCCACGCCTCGGTCCTCGCCGAGCACCCCGAGTTCAGCGACGGCGATGGCATGCGGCGCGTCATGGAGCTCACCGAGACGCGGCACCGGCTCTCCGAGGTGCTCCGCCACCGCCAGCCGGGCCCCGGGCTCCAGATCACGATCGGCGGCGAGCACGGCGAACGGATGCTGGAACGGTTCACCGTGGTCACGGCCGAGTACCGCTCGGGCTCCATCAGCGGCGTGATCGGCGTCATCGGCCCCACG
>JANLSF010000806.1:0-2243 GCA_031362285.1 Gemmatimonadota bacterium
GGGCTCCTCAGCTTGGTTGACTTGGCCGATGTAGTAGCGCGTTCCAACCCATTGCCGCGCCGGACCGACAAGCTTTCGGGAGATCTTCGCATAGTCGAGTCGCGCGAGGTCGGTCATTCCCGTGGCTCGAAGCGAGTGATACCAGTTATTGCCATCGACGAAGAGAATCGCTCGCTCGTTCACATCTGCCTCCCGGGAAAGAAAGAACCCCGGCGTGTGGCCGAGGCCAGACGCCGGGGGAATAAACACCTGAGAACCCGTGGGACTCAGGTGTCGTAAACGTTTCACCGTTGGCGAGCCGTGTCAATAGGCCGAATTCTTGCAAGCGCTTGCAGCACAGGCCGCCTCACCAAGACCGTCGAAGAACAACCGACCCCCGCACGCGACTCGGAACCCCTCGCCTTCCGACCCGCTTCCGAGTTGCTCGCCCCTCTCCAGCCGTCTCGCACACGCTACCTCGGACTGCCGCCCTACTCGCGCCAGTCATCGCCCGGCATGATCCGCTTCATGAACGCGTCAAACAGCGGCACCGTGAACGCCGTGTCGCCATGATCGGGGCTCCAGATCATCCCTTTCGTGATCAGCTTGTTGCGCGTGGGGCCGAACGCGGTCACGCGACGTCCGAGCGACTCGGCGATGTCGCCCGAGCGATGCGGCCCCGGGCCGAGCTCGGCCATCGCCCGCAGGTAGCGCTTCTCGGCGGGCGCCAGCCGATCGAACCGGACGCGGAAGAAGCTCTCGTCGAGCGCCGCGATGGCCGCCGCCGACGCCACGTCAACGTCGCTCATGTCGATCGGCGAAGCATCGGCCACGTCCCAGGCGTGCTTCCCCCACTGCTGCACGAAGTACGGATAGCCCTGCGTCTCGGACACGAGGCGGTCCAGCGCCTCCGCGGTGATGTCCACCCCCTGCTCGCGCGTGGGCGCGAGCAGCGCCTGCCGTGCCGCCTCGGGAGGCAGCGGGCCGATGGATGGGAAGTCGAACAGCCGCTCGGCATAGGACTTCGCGCGCCCCATGCGACCGCGGAGCTGCGGCAGGCCCGCACCGACCAGGACCACCGGCAACCCGCGCTGCGCGGCACGGTGCAATGCCGTGATGAGCGCCGCCAGTTCGTCCTCCTTCACGTATTGCAGTTCGTCCACGAACAGGGCGAGCGCTGTGCCGGCCTCCTTGGCCGCTGCGCCCGCCACCTCGAGAAGCGCCTGCAGGTCGTGCTCGAGATCGCCGTTGTCGGCCAATCCGGGCTCCGGGCTGAAATCCACGCCGACCTCGAGGTCGTTGAACTTCATCTTGAGGGCCTTGGCGAATCCGGCCAAGGCACGGAGCGCTCGCTGCGCCAGCTCCTTGGCCTTGGCGTTCCGCGACAGTCGCAGCAGCGCGCCGCGCAGCTCCGGCGCGAGCATGGCCGGGAGCGATCGGCTCTCGGGCGCCTCGATCCGGAGGGTGTGGATGCCCGCACGCTCGGCGTCGTCACGCATGCGATCGAGGAGGACCGTCTTTCCCACCCCTCGGAGTCCGACCATGAGGATGCTCTTGGTCGGGCGCCCGAGCCTCACCCGCTCGAGGGCAATGCGCGCGGTCTCCAGCAGCTCATCGCGACCGGCGAGTTCCGGCGGTGGGGCACCCGCTCCGGGGGCGAACGGGTTGGCGACGGCGTCCATGGCTGAATTATAGCGATATTATCGAGTTTATCAACTTTCGATAATATGCGTAATTATGGTATAACTGTCCGCTCCCTCGCCCCCGGCACCCCCGCACTCAACACCCGCACGTACTCCCCGTAGCTGAACACCCGCCCGCGCCGCCGCTGCGTCAACTCGCTCACCATGCCGAGCTCCTGCAGCCGCGCCAGCGCCTTGTTGACTGTGAGCGCCGTGAGCCCCGTAGCCCGCACCAGCGCCGGCGACGTGTGTATCGGCTGCCGCTGCATGGCCTCGTGGACCTTGGCCGCAGCCCGCGCCGCGCGGCCGAGCGACGCTATCCGGGCCCGATCCGCCGTCACGAGGGCGAGCAGGGCATGCGCCGTGGCCACCGCCTGCGTCGCGCTCACCTCCACTCCCTCGGCGAAGAAGTCGAGCCAGCGTTCCCAGTCACCTGTTTCGCGCACGGCGCCGAGCAGTTCGTAGTAGAGCGCGCGATGGGCCCGGAAGAAGAGGCTCGGATACAGCAACGGCTCGCGCAGCACGCCGTCCGCCACCAGCTGCAGCACGATGAGCAGGCGGCCCACGCGGCCGTTGCCGTCG
>JANLSF010000823.1:0-2391 GCA_031362285.1 Gemmatimonadota bacterium
GCCAGCGTGGCCAGCGTGGCCAGCGTGGCCAGCGTGGCCAGCGTGGCCAGCGTGGCCAGCGCCGCCGTGCCGGCCGCCGCGACGCCGACCGCGTCGGCCTCCGCCGGCCGAATGCCGAAGCGTCGCGACGATTCACCATACAAGGACAGCTGACGCTCGATGAGCGCGTTCGAGCACGCCAGCATCACCGAGGCGGTCGCTGACGCGCGCGTGACCACGCTGGCCCCCGATGCCCTGCGCGGATTGTGCGTGGCCGTGGTGGGGGCGGGCGCCTTTGGCGGTTGGACGGCGTTGTGGCTGCGGCGTGCCGGCGCCCACGTCACGCTGGTGGACGCGTGGGGACCCGGGCACGCCCGCTCCTCGAGCGGCGACGAAACGCGCATCATCCGCGCGACGTACGGGCCGAGCGTGACCTACACGCAGTGGACAGCGCACGCGTTCGACGACTGGCACGCCCTCGAGGGGCTCACCGGCGCCACGCTGCTCACGCGGTGCGGCGCGCTCTGGCTCTACGCCACCGACACCGACCGCTACGCGCGTGACGCGATGCCGATCGTGCGGGCCGCCGGCCACGCGCTGGATGAGCTGTCGCTCGACGATGTCGCCCATCGCTTCCCCCAGTTCTCGCTCGACAACATGCGCACGGCGTTCTTCGAGCCTGGCGCTGGTTTCCTGCGCGCCCGGCTCGGCTGCCAGGTGGTGGCGGCACGGTTCGTGGCCGAAGGCGGCACGCTGCTGCAGGCGCAGGTGGCGCCGGGACGCATCTCGCGTGGCGTGATGGGCGGGCTCACCACCGCCGACGGGTCGCCGATCGAGGCGGATCGCTACGTGTTCGCCTGCGGGCCCTGGCTCGGGAAGCTGTTCCCGCGCGTGATCGGCAACGGGGTGCTGCCCACGCGGCAGGAGGTCTTCTACTTCGGCACGCCGGCGGGCGACCCACAGTACGAGCCCGACCGCTGCCCCGTGTGGTTGTACGAGGGGGCTGCGGGGTGCAGCTACGGCATTCCCGGCAACGATGGCCGGGGGATGAAGGTGGCCGACGACGTGAAGGGAGCGAGGATCGATCCCACGCGCTCGAGCCGCGCGCCCAGCGCGCACGCCATGTCGTGGGCCAAGTCGGAGTTGGGCGCGCGATTCCCCGCGTTGGCGGGCGCGCCGGTGTCCGAGTCGCGGACGTGCGTGTACGAGAACTCGCCCGATGGGCACCTGATCCTCGATGCGCACCCGAACGCGTCGAACCTGTGGCTGGCGGGTGGTGGATCGGGGCACGGCTACAAGCTTGGTCCGAGCGTGGGGCGCCACATGACGGCCCTGGTGGCGGGGGTCCGGACCCCGATCCCGGAATTCGGGGTTGCGCGATTGCATGGAGCGCGGACAGCGTAAGGGAAATGCGCCGTCCCGGATTTGTCGCCCTGATCGCATGCCTGGCCATCGCGCTGCCCGGCATGGCGCACGCGCAGGCGCTCCGGGGCAAGGTGATCGTGCAGGGCGATGGGCCCGCGAGCGAGGTGGAAATCCGCCTGCTGGCCGACTCGGCGGGGTGGCTCGTGGGGACGCACGCGTTCGTGCGCACGGATTCGTTCGGGGACTTCCTGGTGATGGCGCCAGCCATGGGGCGCTACTCGCTCGAGGCCAAGAAGCTCGGCATCGCGCCCGTGCGCACGTCGGTGTTCGCGCTCATGACCACCGATACGGCCGAGTTGCTGGTCCGCACGGTGCGGATCGCGCCCGTGATTGCCGGGGTGACGGTGACGGGAGCGACCGAGGCGCCCGTGGACTTCACGCGGGGCTTCGCCGAACGGAAGGCGAAGCTCTCGGGGACCTTCCTCGACCGCGCCGAGATCGAGAAGCGCGCCGCCTCGCGCACCTTCGACATGCTGTACGCGATCCCGGGGCTGCGCGTGATCGCCACCGACGAGCGGCCCGGCTTCAGCGAGCAGCGGCTGGTGGCGGACCGCGGGGCGCGGTCGCTGCGGGGCGGGTCGGCCTGCCTGATCGCGACGTTCGTGGACGGGATCGAGTATGAGCAGACGGAGCTGTCGCGGACGCTCGGGCCCAACGACTTCGAGGCCATCGAGTTCTACAGCGCGGCGGAGACGCCGGTGCAGTTCCGGAAGTTCAACGCGACGTGCGGGACGCTGCTCTTCTGGACGCGCGTGACGAGCGTGACCCGGAAGAAGAAGTCGTGAGGCGGCGCTAGAAGCCGAGGTACGCGCGCACGCGCGGCTCGATGCGCTCGGGGCTCCAGAACGGGCTCCACACGAGGTTGACCTTCACGTCGCTCACCCCGGGCACGGCGCGCACTTCCTTCTCGGCGTCGCCCATGATCTCCGGGCCCGAGGGGCAGCCGGGGGAGGTCAGGGACATGTCGATGTTGACGACGGTCCCGTC
>JANLSF010000772.1:0-8516 GCA_031362285.1 Gemmatimonadota bacterium
CGGTTCGGCCGGCATCTACAACCTGATCGAGCCCGACGTGGCCGCCCGCGTGCTCGCGCCCAAGCTCGGCGCGATTGCCGCCACGCTCGCGCCGCTGGTCGTCACCGGCAACCCGGGGTGCCACATGCAGATCGGCGCGGGCCTCCTGCGCGCCGGGCGCGGCACCCGCGTCGTGCATCCGCTCGAGCTGCTCGCCCTGAGCTACGCCCGTTCCGGAGCGGCGGACCCGCCCGTCGCCACCCCCCGGTAGCGCCCCCCCGAACGGGGTGTTTACAACCTCTGGTCCGCACCGCACCATTCGGCGGAGTGATGCGTCGCGGACTCGCGCCGCGCGCGGGCGCACCGGGCCCCTTCCCGAGCAACGGAGCATCGTCGGTGACCATGGTACTCGTGCCGCGCAGCGCCCTCACGACGGCGGTGGCTGGACACGACGTGGTGCTCCACTACGGCGACGCCGGCGCGGAGTACCACGCGCTCCGGCACGGCGCGGTCATCATCGACCGCAGCGACCACGGGCGTGGCGTGGCCGAAGGCTCGAAGGTGCGCTCGACGCTCACCGGGCTCGTCACCAACGACGTGACGGCCCTCGAGCCGGGACAGGGCCAGCACGCCGTGGCGCTCACGGCCAAGGGGAAGGTGATCGCCGACCTGCGCATCTTCGCCCTCGCCCCCGATCGCCTGTGGTTCGACATTGCGCCGCGCGCGACGCTCGGCTGGTGGGAGATGGTGAAGAAGTACGTGAACCCGCGCCTCGCCCGGGTGCGCGACGAGTCGGCCGAGTGGCGTCACTTCACCGTGGCCGGACCGGAGGCGCGCCGCGTCGTGGCCGACGTGACGGGGATGAGCGCAGAGCTGCTCGAGGCGGTGCCGCCCGAGGGAATCCGCGAGATGACGCTGCCGCGGCCGCTGCTCATCGCGCGCACGCCGGAGATCGGCGTGGAGGCGTGGGACCTCTGGGTCGGCACCGCGAACGCCGATGCGCTGCGCCAGCGTGCGATCGCGGCCGGCGCGCAGCCGGGGGGACTCGTCGCCTGGGAGATCGCGCGAGTCGAGAACGGACGCCCCGAGTTCGGCCTCGACATGACCGAGGACACGATACCGCAGGAAGCGAACCTCGACGACTGGCACGCGATCTCGTACACGAAGGGGTGCTACACCGGGCAGGAAACGGTGGCCCGCGTGCATTTCCGTGGCCACGTGAACAAGCACCTGCGTGGTTTGCGCTTCGACTCGGCGCAGCCGTTGCCACCGTCGGCGCAGCTCTTCGACGCCGAGGGCAAGCTGGTCGGCGACGTGCGCAGCACGGTCCTGTCCCCGCGTCTCGGACCGATCGCCTTGGGAATGGTGCGCCGCGAGATCGCCCCGGGCACGGTGCTCGTGGCCCGCGCCGAGGGCGGCATCGAGTGCCCGGTGCTCGTGCACACGCTGCCGTTCGGCGCGCACTAGGCGCGAGGCGCGGCAGTCGCGGGCGGCGGCAAACGAAAAGGGCGCGACCGTGAGGTCGCGCCCGTTGTCCATCACGCTGCTGAAGCGACTAAGGCTTCTTCATGGCGTCGACAGCCTTCTTGCCGGCATCCATGGCGCCCTTTCCGGCGTCCATCACCTTGGTCGCGGCCGAGTCCATCTTCTTGACGGCCGTGTCAACCTTGGCGGCCAGCGAGTCGCCGGCCTTCATGGCATCCGCAGCGGCCGGGGCCATGGCGGGGGTCGTAGCGGCGGCGTTGTCCGCCGGGGCGGCGTCCTTCTTCTCGCACGCGGCGAGTACGAGCACGGTGGCGACGAGGGCCAGGCGCTTCATTGGAAATTCTCCTTGAGGGTCAGGTACGATCGGGTGTGCCCAAATTGTCCGTGCACGCGATCGCGATGCGCCGGAAGGCCGATAAATGATAGCCGCGAGGGACTGCATGTCAAGCGGCCAAGTCCAATGGGCACAACGGGTTCGTCCCCCTCGCGACGCCCAAAATGTACGTGCGCCGTTGTGCGGTTTTCGCCACTCCACGGCCGAGGCGCCCCGGTCTCGAACGTGCAAGTGATGGCGTATCAATTACTTACGGTGTTGCGTTCCCTACTGCCCCACCGGCTTGCCACCGCATATCTTTGAAGTTTCCCCTCGGGATGACTCATGAGCGCCACGGCACTCCCCGAACTGACCCCGCCGGCCACCGGCATCGTGCGCGGCGCGTGCCCGCACGATTGCCCCGATACCTGCGCGATGCTGGTCACCGTCGAGCAGGGGCGTGCGGTGAAGGTCGTCGGCGACCCGGCGCACCCGTTCACGCAGGGGTTCCTCTGCGCCAAGGTCAATCGCTACCTCGAGCGGACCTACCACGCGGAGCGGCTCACCACGCCGCTCCGCCGCGTGGGGCCCAAGGGTAGCGGCCAGTTCGCGCCGATCAGCTGGGATGAAGCGCTCGACGAGATTGCCGCGAAGCTCGGCGACATCGCGCGCGGGTCCCATGGCCCGCAGGCGATCCTCCCCTACTCGTACGCGGGCACGATGGGACTCCTGCAGGGGAGTTCGATGGATCGCCGCGTCTTCCACGCGCTGGGCGCATCGAAGCTCGATCGCACGATCTGCTCCACGGCGGGCACCGAGGGGATGCGCATGACGGTGGGCGCCAACATGGGCGCCGACGGCGAGGGCATCCCGCAGAGCGACCTCGTGCTCCTCTGGGGCACCAACACGCTCACCTCCAACCCGCACCTCTGGCCGTTCATCCTCGAAGCGCGCGCCAAGGGCACGCCGGTGATCGCCATCGACCCGGTGCGCACGCGCACGGCCGAGCAGTGCGACGAGTGGATCGGCATTCGCCCCGGCACCGATGCCGCGCTGGCGCTGGCCATGATGCACGTGATGTTCGCCGAGGGACTGGTGGACGAGGACTACATGGCGCGCCACACGATCGGCGCCGACGCGCTGCGAGAGCGCGTCGCCGCGTGGTCGCCGGCGCGCGCCGCCACGATCACGGGCGTCAGCGCCGAGCGCATCACCGAGCTTGGACGGCAGTTCGGGCGCGCCAAGGCGGCCTTCGTGCGCGCGAACTACGGCTTGCAGCGCCACTACGGGGGCGGCATGGCGATGCGCACGATCGCCTGCCTGCCGGCCGTGGCCGGCCACTGGCGTCGCCCCGGTGGCGGCGTGCAACTCTCGACGTCGTTCGGCTTCCGCTTCAACAACGCCCAGCTCGAGCGCGCCGACCTCTCGCCGCCGGTGCGCACGATCAACATGGTCCGCCTGGGCGACGCGCTCACTCGGCCCGATGCCGGCGTCGGGGGCCCGCCGGTGCAGGCGCTCGTGGTGTACAACTCCAATCCGGCCGCGGTCGCGCCCGACCTGGGCGCCGTGCGGCGCGGGCTCGCGCGCGAGGACCTCTTCACGGTCGTCCTCGAGCACTTCCAGACCGACACGGCCGA
The DNA here is from genome assembly GCA_031362285.1 of Gemmatimonadota bacterium. Taxonomy (GTDB): domain Bacteria; phylum Gemmatimonadota; class Gemmatimonadetes; order Gemmatimonadales; family Gemmatimonadaceae; genus JACPPC01. Next base: position 3,415 of record JANLSF010000772.1, read on the forward strand.
CTGGGCGGACCTCGTGCTGCCGGCCACCACGCAGCTCGAGCACTGGGACGTGCACCTCTCGTACGGGCACTACCAGGCCACGCTCAATCGCCCGAGCATCGCGCCGGTGGGCGACGCGCTGCCGAACACCGAGATCTTCCGCCGCCTCGCGGCTCGCCTGGGATTCACCGATCCCTGCTTCCGCGACGACGACGTGACCCTCGTGCGGCAGGCGCTCGACACGCCGCATGAGCGCATGCAGGGGGTGACGTTCGAGCGGTTGCTCGAGCACGGCTGGGTGCGCCTCAACGTGCCGCGCCCCTTCGTGCCCTACGCCGAGGGCAACTTCCCCACGCCGTCGGGGAAGTGCGAGTTCTACTCCGAACGGATGCTCGAGCGCGGCATGGACCCGCTGCCGACGTACACGCCGCCCAGGGAACTTCCCGAGACGGCGCCCGAGCTGGCCAAGCGCTTCCCGCTCGTGTTGATCAGCAGCCCGCGCCACAAGTTCCTGAACTCGACGTTCGTGAACATCCGCTCGCTGCGGGGCAACGCCGAGCCCGAGTGCCAACTCCACCCGGTCGATGCGGCCGCACGCGGCATCACCGACGGGATGGCGATCGTCGTGCACAACGATCGCGGCCACTTCCGGGCCCTCGCGCGCGTGGGCGACGGAGTGCGGGCGGGGGTCGCCTGGGCACCGTCGATCTGGTGGACCAAGCTCGCCGGTGACCGGCGCAACGCGAACGACACGACCTCGCAGGGGGTGACCGACCTGGGCGGCGGTGCCGTGTTCTACGACAACCTCGTGCAGATCAGCCTGGCCGACTGAGGGGCGGCTGCCAGCGCACGTCGAGGACGCCGAGCGTGCGCTGACAGTGCCACTGTCCCGCCGGCGCAAAACCGACGCGCAGGATCGCCCGGCATGAGGGTTCGTTGCTGGCGACGGCGTACACCCACACCCGAGTGGCACCCGACGCGAAGGCCTCGCGCGCCATCTGCGCCAGCAGCTGCTGGTAGCGGCCCGCGCCTCGATGGCGCTCGCGCACGTAGTACGCGGTGAGCACCGCGTCACCGGGATCGGCCGGCACATGCGCGCCAGGGGCCTCGCCCACCGGGAAGGGGACGGTCACGCGCGTGACGAACCCCCACCCGGCAAGTTCGCCCCGCACGATGATGCCGCGCGGCAGCCGCTCCATGCCCGGCGCCCCGTGCACGTGGTCCGTGAAGTCGCCGACGGCGTGCGCATCGTCCTCGCTGTCGGCGGCCATCACCGGCGGCGGCACGTCGAGCGGCGCGAACGACACCTCGGCACCGGACGGAGGCGGCGTCAGCTCGTGGTCGATCGTCGCCACGAACATGCACACGTCGTGGCGATGCAGCAGGGCGTCGCGCGAGCGACGAGCGAGGGAACCGAGGAGGGTCATTGGACGCTGATAGGAAGCTGGACCCGGGCAACGCGCGGGCTATCGGGCAATGCCCGGCGCGCCGCCCGGGATTGCCCGACGTTAGACTCAAGCCGCGCTCCGCCTCCACGACCCTTCCCCACGCACCGTACCGATGAGCTCCCGCCTTCCCGACACCCTGGGCGCCCTGAAGGCGTCCCCGTTCGGCGCCCCCGCGCGAGCGCGGCGCCGCGTCAAGGACGAACTGCGGACGAACCTGATCGCGAAGCTCGCCGCCGGCGGACCGCTCTTCGACGGTTTGCTCGGCTACGAGGACACGGTCATGCCGCAGGTGGTGAACGCGCTCCTCTCGCGCCACAACTTCATCCTACTCGGACTGCGCGGGCAGGCCAAGTCGCGGCTCGTGCGCGCGCTCGTCACGCTGCTCGATCCCGAGATGCCGGTCCTCGCCGGGAGCGAGATCAACGACGATCCGTTCGCGCCGATCTCCAAGTACGGGCGCCTGCTCATCGCGGAGTCGGGCGACGACGCGCCGGTGGCCTGGGTGCACCGCGACCAGCGCTTCGTGGAGAAGCTCGCGACCCCCGACGTGACCGTGGCCGACATCATCGGCGACGTGGACCCGATCAAGGCGGCGCGCGGCGGGCACCTGCTCTCCGACGAGCTGACGATCAACTACGGCATGCTGCCGCGCGCCAACCGCGGCATCTTCGCCCTCAACGAGCTGCCCGACCTCGCCGGCAAGGTGCAGGTGGGGCTGTTCAACATCATGCAGGAGGGGGACGTCCAGATCAAAGGGTACCCCGTGCGCCTGCCCCTCGACGTGCTGCTCTGCTTCACCGCGAATCCCGAGGACTACACGGCACGCGGCAAGATCATCACGCCGCTCAAGGACCGCATCGGGTCGGAGATCATGACGCACTATCCCGAGACGGTGGAACTCGGCATGCAGATCACGCGGCAGGAGGCGTGGACCGCGCGCGGGGGCACGCCGGTGCGCATCCCCGACTTCATCAGCGAAATCGCCGAGCGCGTGGCCTTCGAGGCGCGCACCGACAAGCGCGTCGACAAGCGCTCCGGCGTCTCGCAGCGCCTGCCCATCACGCTGCTCGAGAACGTGGTGTCGAACGCCGAACGGCGTGCGCTGGTGACCGGCGAGCGCGAGGTCGTGCCGCGCATCTCCGACCTGTACGCCGCCCTCCCCGCCATCACGGGGAAGATCGAGCTGGAGTACGAAGGGGAGCTGGTGGGCGCGCACGCGATCGCCGCCGACCTGATCCGCCGGGCCGCCGACGCCACCTTCCGCGAGCGGGCCGAGGGGGCGAACACCGATGACATCGTCATGTGGTTCGACGGCGGATCGGCGCTCTCGGTGGGCGACGATGCGACGGCCGAGGCGGCGCTGGCCGGGTTGACCGTCGTGCCGGGGCTCGTGGCGCTCGTGGAGCGGGTGGGGCTCGCGATGGGCAACGACGCGCCGGCGGCGGTGGGCGCCTGCGAACTGGTGCTCGAGTCGCTCGTCGCGCGCCGCCGCATCTCGCGCAACGAGGCCGGCCGGTACGGCCGGGCGGTCAAGGAGCAGCGCAAGCGCCCGAGCGAGGACATGTTCGGCGGTGGGCTGTCGGCGTGACCCGCCGGTGACCGTCTGGCGGCGCGAGCCGGACGGTCACAGCTTGCTCGCATGAAGAAGCCGAGCGAGAAGCGGCGGTCCCACGTGACCGTTCGCTTGGCAGTTGCGGACGACCTCGAGACGCTCGTCACCATGCGTCTCGCCCTCCTGCGTGAGCACGCCGGGAGCCCGATCTATGGCCGACTGCGCCGCGATGCCGAGGCGCGCGCGCGGGTGCTCTTCGCGTCCCAGATCGACACACCCGGCGAGGGGTGCTTCGTGGCCGAGCAGGACGGCAAGCCGGTCGGCTGCCTGCGGGTGGCCGAATCGCGGGGATCGCCCCTGCTCCTCCCCGCGCGGTACGGCTACCTCGCCTCGGCCTACGTCGTGCCGGTGGCCCGGCGATCGGGGGTGCTGCGGCTCCTGGTGGACGAGGGGATCGCCTGGTGCCGCAAGCGCGGACTGGTGGAGGTGCGGCTCCACGCGGATGCGATCAATGCCACGGCGGGCGCCGCGAGGGAGGCGCACGGCTTCACGGTGGTGGAGCGCCTGCGGCACCGGGTGCTCGAGAAGGAGCCGCAGGATCACCCAGCCGCACAAACGGGGCCTTAACGGAGCGTCCAGAGGCAACACGCTGGCCCGTGCGCGCGTAGTCGGAGAGATTCCCTCGTGCGTCATCCGTCCTGCCCGCGCTCGCCTCCACGACCTGCCTCGTCTTCATGCGTTGTTTCCTGTTCGCCGTCGCCGCGCTCGCTGCCGCCGCCCCAGCGGGCGCCCAGCAGGCAGATACCGGCACGAGACTCCCGACGGTCACGGTCACTGAGCAGCGAACGGGTGCCGATCCCTACCGCACGCCCCTCTCGACGACGCGGATCACGCCGTCCGACTGGTCGGCGCGACTCGGGCTCGGGATGCAGGACGCGCTCAACCTCGCCCCCGGGGTGCTGGCGCAGTCGCGCGGGGGCGGCATGGACCTGCGCATCGCCATTCGCGGCTACGGCGCCCGCGGCGCGGGCGATCGCTCGAACGCGGGCACCACGCGCGGCGTCCGCTTCCTGATCGACGGCATTCCCGAGACCGAGCCGGATGGCCGGACCTCGCTCGATGAGTTCGACCTGTGGAGCGCGTCGTCGGTCGACGTGATCCGGTCGAATGCCTCGGCGCTCTGGGGGAACGCGTCGGGTGGCCTCGTGAACGTCTCCACCGTGCCCGGCCCGGACCAGCTCGGCACCACCGTGCGCACCCTGTTCGGCTCGTACGGATACCAGCGCAACATGGTGCAGGCGGCGTCGGCGGTGGGTCGCGGTCGCATCTTCGGCACCGTGGTCACCACCAAGTACGACGGCTACCGCGGCAACTCGCAGAACGAGCGGCAGTTGCTGACGGCGGGCTTCCTGGCGCCGATCAGCGACGCCACCGACCTCGGCGTCTACCTGCTCGGGTCGAGCAACCTGTTCTTCATGCCGGGGCCGCTCTCGCAGGCCCAGTTCGACGCGAACCCCGCCCAGCCCAACGCCACGTATGCCGCGCGCCTCGAGCGCCGCAACAACCGCATGGCGCGCCTGGGCGTCACGCTCGACCACCGCTTCGACGACAGCCAGTCGCTGACGGCGATGGCGTACATCACGCCCAAGTTCCTGCAGCGCTCGGAGCGCGGCACCTTCCGCGACTTCACGCGCACGCACACCGGCGCCAACGTCATGTACCACTGGAGCGGCGCGCTCACCGAGGGGGTCACGCACAAGCTGACCACCGGCGTCGACGCGGCGTTCCAGGATGGCGCGATCCTCTTCTATTCGCTGTCGCCCACGGGCGGTCGCGGCACCACGCTGCGCGACAACAAGCGCGAGGGCGCCACCAATGTCGGGCTGTTCGCGCAGGAGCAGATCGACGCCGGGGCGTGGAGCTTTTCGCTCGGGCTCCGCAACGACAACGTCAACTACGACCACCAGAACTTCATCACGCCGCAGATCAACGCGTCGAAGGGCTTCGGCGGACTGATTCCCAAGGTCGGCATCACGTACCGGCTGGGCGAGCGCCACAGCATCTACGCCAGCGTCGGCGGCGGCATCGAGGTGCCGGCCGGCAACGAGACCGACCCGGCGAGC
>JANLSF010000072.1:0-5292 GCA_031362285.1 Gemmatimonadota bacterium
GGCGTGTCGAAGTCCGGCTCGCCGGCGCCCAGGTCGATGATCGGCTTCCCTTGCGCCTTGAGCGCCTTGGCACGCCCGGAGGCCGCAATGGTGGCGGATTCCTTGAGACTGGCCACGTTGGCCGACGGCGAATAAACAGAAGGCGTGGACACGGTCGTCATCGGCTAATGGAGCGGAGGCCCAAGCGAGGCTACCTTACAGGATTGCGAAGTTTACCGTCGCGGCGATGGCCGCGCCATTTCCCACCGCCGTGACGCTCGTGACCTCCTTGCCGCTCGATCCCCCGGCCGCGCCCCGCGCGCAGCCGGTGCTCCATATTGGCCCGCTCGATGCCCGTACCGTGGTCGCGGCCCTCGCGGTCGCCCTGCCGCGTGTGCAGGCGGCGACCGCCGGCGTTCAGGCGCTGATCGTCGTCCCCGACGCCGAATTGGGGGTGGAAGCGGCCGAGATGATGCCCGGCGCCCTGTCGGCATTCACCAGCAGCCACCGCGGGGCCCGCCTGCTCGCCAGCGCGGTCCCGGCCGTCGTGTCCGCCTCGCTCACCGACGCGTTGACCCTGGTGCGGGGCGCCCAGCTCAAGCTCGACGCCCTCGTGGCCGTCGTGATCGCCGGCGCCGACGTGCTCCTCGAGCGCGATGCCGACGCCCTCGATGCCCTGCTCTCGGAGGTCCCGGAGCGCGCCCTGCGCGTGGCCACGGCCACCGCCGACGGCGAGGCCCTGGCCGCCTTCGCCGAACGGCACCTCCGTCGGGCCCGCCGCGAGGGCGACCCGATCGCGCCATCCGCACCGCTGGCCACGCCGCTGCACGGCCTCGTGGTGGGTGCCGGGGCGCGCAGTGTCGCCCTCCGCGCCCTCCTCGACGCCTTCGACCCGCCGTCGGCCGCCATCGTGGTTGCCTCCGAGGCGGATGCCCGCGAGGTTCGCGGGGCGCTCGCCCCGGTCGGCCTCTCCGGCGTCGAGCCGCTCGCGGCCGTCGTCACGGCCGACCAGGTCCCGGGCAACGTGGCCCTGCTGGTGAGCTGGCGCCTGCCGACCGACGCGGCCTCGGTCGTGGCCCTCGCGGCCACCACGCCCGTCCGGTTCGTGGTCTTGCACGAGGTGGGGGAACGGACTCGCCTGAGCGCCCTGGCCGGGGGGCATGTGATGCCGCTCGACCTCCCCGCCCCGCTCGAGGGGATCCGTCGGCGCGACGCGATCGTGCGTGCCGAGCTCGAGCGCGAGATCGTGTCGGGCGTCCCGATGCGTGAGCTGCACGTGATTGCCCCGCTACTCGCGGTTCACGACGGCGTGTCGGTCGCTGCGGCGGCCCTCCGCCTGCTCGAGCGGGACCGGGCGCTTGCCCAGACGCGGCGCGCCAGCGCCGCCGCCGCGGCGCTCGTGGCCGCCCCCGCCGTCGACGGGGCCAGCAGCCCGCGGAGCAGCGATCGTGAGGATCGAGGCTCGCGTCCGCCGCGCACCGGCGGAAAGTTCGGCGACCGCGAGGATCGCGGCTCGCGCCCCCCGCGCGCTGGCGGGAAGTTCGGCGACCGCGATGATCGCGGGGCGCGCCCCCCGCGTGCCGGCGGCAAGTTCGGCGACCGTGACGCGAAGCCGCGCGGCGGACCGCGTCCGGCGGGCAAGTTCGGTGATCGCGATGACCGCGGACCTCGTCCGCCGCGCCCGGCGGGCAAGTTCGGCGACCGCGACGATCGGGGTCCGCGTCCGCCGCGAGCCGGCGGCAAGTTCGGTGACCGCGATGCCTCGGGGCCGCGCGGTCCGGTGCGCGAGTCGCGCGGCCCCTCGGAAGGCGGCGACCGGCGCGAGTGGTCCGATCGCGGCGAAGCGCTGCGCCGCGCCAAGCGTCCCCCCCGCGGAGAGTAGCCGATGTCGGGAAGCTTCCAGATCACCGGCGGCTGGATCGAGGTGATCGCGGGCGTGATGTTCAGCGGCAAGAGCGAGGAGCTCATGCGGCGCGTCCGACGCGCGGTCATTGCCCGCAAGCGCGTCCAGGTGTTCAAGTCGCACCTGGACCAGCGCTACGCGGGCGTCTTCGCCGTGTCGAGCCATGACGGCCGGACCACCGAGGCGGTCCCGGTGGACTCGTCGCTCCAGATCCGCCAGCGCATCGATCCGGCGGCGCACGTGATCGCCATCGACGAGGCGCAGTTCCTCGACGTGGGCATCATCACCCTCGCCGCCGAGCTGGCGGGACGCGGGCGTCGCGTGATCCTTGCCGGCATCGACACCGACTTTCGGGGCGAACCATTCGGCGCCATGCCGAACCTGATGGCCACCGCCGAGCTGGTCGACAAGCTGCACGCGATCTGCGTGCTCTGCGGAGGCCCGGCGAGCCGCAACCAGCGGCTGATCGAGGGGCGCCCGGCCCCCTGGGACTCGCCGACGATCATGGTGGGGGGGCTCGAGGCGTATGAGGCCCGGTGCCGCGCCTGCCACGTGGTGCCGCGCCGCGACGAATCGCAGGGCGCGCTGCCGTTCGGCATCACCACCGAGCACATGAAGCAGTCGTCGCGCTGACCGCGCGCGAGGGGACGCACGCACGACGGCCCGCGCATCCCGAGGGAGGCGCGGGCCGTCGTCGTTCAGCCGCGCTCGGGCGTCACGGGCCCGCGGCGAGCCCGGCGAAGTACCCGGCAACGCCCAGCGTGCTGAACTTCACCGGGTCGATCTCGTAGAACCGGTTGTCGGCAAACCGCCCCGTGGTGGGGAAGTAGGGGGGCGGGCGCGACGCCGCGCACCGGTCGTACGCGTACCGCTTGGTGTAGCCGGCGCCGCTGTAGGCCACGGCGCCGCGCCGATCCATCAGGATGCCGCCGGTGAGGTTGAGACACCCTCGGCCCGCCGCACCCGCGGCACAGGCCGCGTCCGAGAGCGTGTTCGTGAGCGCCCCGCCGCGACGCCCCTCGACCCGGAACATCTCGTCGAGCGTCATGATGACGGCATGCAGCGTCAGCCCCACGGGCGCGGCTGACGCTGGACTGGACCCCGGGGGACCCGGGTTGAAGGACTTCCAGCCGGTGGTCGTGTAGCTGCCGTTGGCCGGGAATTGCAGGTCCAGCACGGCGTTGTTCGCGATCGTCGTGTGCTTGCTGGCAATCAGCCCCAGGATGTCGCGTTCGCCCAGGCAGTCGGGGTTCGACGGCGAGATCGCGTAGCGCATGTTGTCGAGCACCACGATGGTGCCGCCATTGGCGTACAGCGTGACGCGGCCCCGCAGGATGCCGCTCACTCCCACGCTGCCGGTCATGGTGATGACGCCGCGGCTGCCGGCATTGATGCCGCGGAAGAGCGGGAAGAGGTACGACGCATCGGAACGGGCCGCGGCGCCGGTCGTGAGGCGGCCGTCGATCGTGCCGGCGTAGGTGCGCCAGCGTCCCCACCGACCCTGCGGCGTGAAGGTGGTGTCGTCCCCGCCCTTCTGCCAATCGGCGGTCGTGTAGCCGGTGACGTTGTAGCGATCAATGGCGACCAGCTGCGGCGCGCCGCCCAGGTAGCAGCGTTGCACCCCTTCGTTCAGGGCGCCGGCGCCACCGACGGCATTCGTCATCAGGGTGGCCACGGCGGTGGCGCTGTTGCTGAGATGCGTCGTGACGTTGGCGGCCGACATGGCCGCCCCGCCCGCCGCCGCCGTCGCCTGGAGCAGGGTGCTGAACCAGGCGACCGAGGGACGATGCAGCGCGATGGGGAAGAACCGCGCCCGCCGCCCGCCGCCGGTGCCCGTGGTATGCCAGTCGCCGCAATTGTTCACGACGCGCTTGTTCATCAGGTCCCAGCGCGAGGCGTAGTTGTTCGACGTGCCGCCCATCGGGCCCACCCACGGCGTCGGCGGGTCGCCACGCACCCAGATGCCGAGGTCGGTCGGGGCGACCGGCGTGAGGCTGTCGGCGGGCGATGCGTTGGCCATCGGCGACGCCAGCGTCTCGTACACGCGGAAGAAGCCGTCCTGCGGCTCGAGCGTCGAGCCGTCATTGTCGAGGTCGTGGTTCACGAACTCGATCCGCGTCTGCACGAGGAAACTGGTATCGGCGTACGGGTACAGCGCCACCGGCTGGTTCACGAGCGGGTTCGCGGGCCGCGCCGTGAAATTGAAGTTCGCGGGCGTCGAATAGTTGGTCAGAATCGCGAGCTTGGCGTTGGTGGGCAGCGGAATCGCCGGCACGTTGATCTGGTACCCGTAGGCCGAGAACTGCGCGCAGGCCGGGTTGATGATGAGCTTCGACGTCTGCACCTGGTCGCGGAAGCTGGCTTGCGGGCAGCTGCCGCTCGAGATCTGGATCGTGTCGTTGGAGAAGAGCGGCCCGAAGATCACGTCACCGCCGCCGAAGACGATCAGGCTGCCGCCCGGCAGCTTTTCGTCCACCGAGAAGTACGCGAACTTGGCGAACGTCTCCTGCGTCAGCTCCAGGCGCCGCACGTAGCGCGCCCCGGAGCCGTCGGTGGCCTCGGCGACGATCGACGCGAAGGTGCCGTCCTGCCCCGAGGTGGAGCCGGTGGGGCCCACATACAGGTTCACCAGCACGCGCGGCAGCACCAGGCCGTCGGCGCCGGTGATCGTGGCCCCGCTCATGAGCTGCAGGAACAGGCTGTCCGGCAGCACGAACAGGCCGCCGTTGAGCTGGCTCTTGGCGATGCCCAGGGCGGCTTCGGCGCCGTACCGGTAGTCCCGCTCGCGGTCATACGACGACCCGATGAGGGCCGCGTTGCCGGTCAGGTAGATGGCCCCCATGGCGAGCGCCGCAAAGGCGACGGTCAGGATCATCGTGAGGATCAGGGCCACACCGCGTCGCGCGCGCACCGCGGGGCGCTTCGTGGATGAAAGACGCATGGAGAGCATCCTCTTATGGAATGGTGATCGTGCTGGTGATGGCCGCCGACGACAGCGCCGGGCTGCAATCCATGGCCGCCACGCCGTACACCCACTGCTCGCCCGGCTGCACGTCCGAATCGATGAACGTGTACGTCGCCAGGCCGCCGGCCAGCGACCCGAACGGTTCGTCGAAGGCGGTGGCCGACGGGATCCGCCGGAAGATCGCGTACTGCTCCACGTCGCGTTCGCCGGCAACCTCGTCCACGGCGGCCAGGAAGGTCAGCGTTACGCGCGTCGGGCTCGTGAAGAGCGTGGCCGTCACCGTGCGCCCGAAGATCGGGGACTCACCGCAGGTCGGGCGGTTGGCCAGGCCGGAGTTGGCCACGCGGATCGATGCCGACACCGTCTGCGTGCGCGAACCGAACCGGTTGTCGTCGAACGCGCCGGTGAGGCTCACCTTCACGACGCGCACCGAGTCGATCATGGC
>JANLSF010000876.1:0-4342 GCA_031362285.1 Gemmatimonadota bacterium
CGGCCAGCAGGCGTCGGGTCGGGCGCACGCGCGGGGTGACCGATGGCACGCGTGACGGCAGATTCAGCCTTGACGCGTTGGTTGGCCGATCCGTAGCGTGCAGGATGCCAAGGAGCCTTCGAATGGACATCAGAACCCTCTCGTGGTCGTGGTCAGCAGTGCGCGCGGCGTCCGGCGTTCTCGTCGTGCTCGGTCTGGCCCCCGTGCCCATGTCGCTCCGCGCGCAGGGGACCGTGACCGGCCAGGTGACAATCTCGGAGAAGCCCGGCGAAACTACCAGCGACTTGGGCACCGCCGTGATCTGGATGGAACCCGCCGGCGGCGCCAAGGGGCGCCCCGCGGCGACCGCCGCCCAGATCGCCATGGACGGACGGAAGTTCGTGCCAAGAGTGCGCGTGGTGACGCCCGGGAGCAAGGTCGACTTTCCCAACCAGGACCCGTTCAACCACAACATCTTCTCGAATGCCGACGGCGGGCAGTTCGACCTCGGGCTCTACGGCCGGGGCGAAACCAAGACCGCCCTCTTCGCCAAGGCCGGCGCCTATCCCATCTACTGCAACATCCACTCGCGGATGACGGCGTGGATCATCGTCGTCCCCACGCCGTACGTGGCCCAGGCCGGCGCCGATGGCCAGTACAGCATCGAGAAGGTGCCCGCGGGGCGCTACCTGCTGCATGTCTGGCACGAACGCACCGCCGACATCACCCGCGAGGTGACGGTGGGCGGGAGCGGGGCGTCGCAGGCCGATGTCGCACTCGACGCGCGCGGCTTCAAGGTCGTCGTCCACAAGAACAAGTTCGGGCAGGACTACAAGTCCACCGACGTTCGCTACTGAGCCTGCCTTGACACTCACCTGGAAGATCTTCGCCGGCAACGCCCTCGTCGTGACTGCGGTCCTCGCGATCACGCTGGCCTTGACCGACCGCTCGGCCGCCAAGTACGCCGACGCCGCCATCGCGCGCTCCCTCACCAGCACGCGCGAGCAGGTGAACGCCGTCCTCTCGGCGCGCGACTCGGCCCTCGCCCGATCGGCCGAGGTGTTCGTGAAGAACGGGCCGTTCCGTTCGATCGTGGAGCAGAAGAACCGGGCCAATGCCGGCGACCAGGCGAACGAGGCGGCCGACGTGATCGGCGCGAGCATGGTGCAGATCACCGACGCCGAGGGGATCCGCCTGGCGAAGAGCGGCGACCCCACGGCGCCGGCCGAGACGCTGTCGCGCTCGGCGCTCATCGGCGGCGCGCTCGAGGGGACGCGCACGAGCGGGGTGGGGCAGGACAAGGACGGGCTGTTCCAGGCCGTGGCCGTGCCGATCATGGGCGCCGGCAACCAGACCGCCGGCGTCCTCATGGCCACGCGCAAGTTCGATGTGGCGCTGGCCACCGAGATCAAGCGCGGCGCGCAGAACGATGTCGAGGTGGTGTTCTTTGCCCTCGATGCGCAGAACGTGCCGCACGTGGCGGGGAGCACCTTGCCGCAGAGCGCCGAGGTCGAAGCCGTGCTGGCCAAGCGTGGTGAGCAGCTCAAGAATGCCACCGGCATGGCCGGGCAGGCCGCGGCCGACAGCATGCACGCGTCGCTCCGCGAGGAGTTCGCGGTGGGCGAGGTCACCTACATCGGCAGCGGCGGGTTGCTCAAGAGCGCCGGCGGCAGCACGCTGGGCGGCTATCTCGCGCTGCGCAGCCGCGACGTGGAGCTCGCCGGCTTCAGTGCGCTCAGGACCACCATCCTCGTGGGCGGCGCGATCGGCTTGCTGCTCGCCATGCTCTTCTCGTTCCTGATTGCCAAGCAGACCACCAAGCCCGTGGGCGAGCTTGTGGCGGCGACCAAGGCCGCCACCGAGGGGGACTACAACGCCCACATCCCGCAGGGGGGGAGCGACGAGATCGGCGTGCTCGCGCGCGCCTTCAAGGGACTGCTGGGCGACCTGCGCGACAAGCAGAGCCTCGTGGAGTTGCTGCAGCATGGAAGCGGCGACACCACGCAACCCATGGCCATCAGTCCCACCATGCGCATGAAGGTGGGCGACGCCGCGGCCATCCAGCCCGGGCAGCTGTTCGTGAAGCGGTACATGGTGAAGGAGGTGCTCGGCGTGGGCGGCATGGGGATGGTGTTCAAGGCCATGGACCAGGAGCTGAACGAGGCCGTGGCCATCAAGACGTTGAAGGGCGACATGCTGAGCAAGGACCCGAGCGCGCTGTCGCGGTTCAGGGACGAGATCAAGCTGGCGCGGCGCATCAGCCACCGGAACGTGGTGCGCACGCACGACATCGGCGAGGAGAACGGCGTCTACTTCATCACCATGGAGTACGTGGAGGGGAAGAGCCTCAAGGAGCTGATCCGGAGCCGAGGTCGCCTCACCGCGGCCGTGACCGTCACCATTGGCAAGCAGATCTGCCGCGGGCTCGAGGTGGCGCACGAGCAGGGGATCATCCACCGCGACATCAAGCCGCAGAACCTGGCGGTGGACCCGAGCGGCGTGGTGAAGATCATGGACTTTGGCATTGCGCGGCTCGCGCAGCGCACCGAGCCCGGGGCCACGCAAGCCGGGATGGTGGTGGGGACGCCGGAGTACATGGCCCCCGAGCAGCTGCTGGGCGACGAGGTGGACGCGCGCGCCGACATCTTCGCCGTGGGGGTGGTGCTCTACGAGTGCCTCACCGGGCATCCGCCGATCGTGGCGGACAACATCATGACGCTGATCACGCGGAAGCTCGAAGTGACGCCCGAGGCGCCGAGCGTGGTGGTGCCGGATGTGCCGGCTGGTTTAAGTGCGCTGGTGATGCGGTCGATGGCGCGTGATGCGGCGGACCGGCCGCAGACGGCGGCGGAACTGGCGGAGCTGCTCGGCGCGATCGGTGATGATGATGGCGCGCGGCGGGTGAGCGGGCCGGTGCGCGTGGCGGGGGCGGGGCTGACGCCCAAGGGTGGGGCGGCGGTGCGGTAGGGAGGGCGGAGCACCGCGGCGCCGCGCTCAGCGTCGCGGGACGCGGCGTCTCATCCGCCCAGCCGTCGTGCGTCCTTCCAGTCGAAGTAGCCCTTGATCGATTCGAACTGGATCACGTACTTCCGGCGATCGCGCGGCCGCTTCGCGTCTTCGGCAGCGGCCATGGCTTCGCTTCGTCGAACGCGCTCTGCCGGAGTCAGCGCCAGGTCCGCGAGGAGTTGCTGCCGACGCGCGTCGTCGAGCGCGCCCACGCTGGGCGGAGGCGTCGGCGTGAGGTAGGCCCGAATCGCGTCCGCCACGACCGCGCTACGTGGACGACCCTCGGCGACAGCCCGCGCGTCCAGGGCGCGCAGGAGATCATCTGGCAAGCGGACGGTGATGCGAGATCGGGGCATGGCAGTCGGAGAAGGGGACTGTCTCAGCATGCCATGTGGGCGGTGGAAGTTCAAGCCCGCACGCCTCGTAAGTCCAATGCAATGAATTGGTTATGTACCTTCGTGCTCGAGGTGTTACCCTGGCGTACCCACCTGTTCTGCACCCCGTTGAACCCTTGAATCTTATCAAATAGGTGCTATTATGATAGCATGGAAGATATCACATCGGCGGCCGTGTTCGTTCGCGACGCCCGCCGCCGCGCCGGCCTCTCCCAGCGCGAACTGGCCACACGAGCCGGCGTGGAGCAGCCCGTGATCGCCCGCCTCGAGCGCGCCGGTTCCAATCCCACCCTCCAGACGCTGACCTGGATCGTGCGCGCTGCGGGCTTTCGCGTGCGCATGATCCTCGAGCCCATGACGGTCCCCGACCCCGTGGTGGAGCGATACAAGCAGGACGTGGACCGCACCCTTCTCCGCGAGAACCTGAAACGCTCGGTGGATGAGCGCATCCGCAGCCTGGGGGAATGGCAGGAGGTGACGGCCCAGCTGCATGCATCCACCCAGCGTGCCCGGAGCGGGCGATGACGCAGCTCGAGCGATTGCTCGCCGTGCTCGACGAGGGCGGCGTGTCCTACATCATCGTGGGTGGCGTGGCCGCGCGCGCGCACGGCTCGTCGCGGCTCACCGACGACCTCGACATCTCGTATGCGCGCGACCGGGAGAACCTCACGCGGCTCGTCGGTGCGCTGGCACCGCTCCATCCCTACCTGCGCGGTGCGCCGCCCGGGCTCCCTTTCGACTGGTCGGTGGCCACCCTCAAGGCGGGGCTCAACTTCACCCTCATCACCTCCGCGGGCGCGCTCGACCTGCTCGGCGAGATCACCGGCGGCGGCGGATATGCGGAGCTCGCGCCGCACGCGCTCACCATCACCCTGTTCGGCCGCGAGGTGCGACTGCTCGACCTGCCGTGGCTCATTCGCGTGAAGCGCGCCGCGGGGCGGCCCAGGGATCTCGAAGTGGTG
>JANLSF010000881.1:0-4709 GCA_031362285.1 Gemmatimonadota bacterium
GCACCGTCACCTCATAGTCGATCGCCTGGTCGGTCGTCGACGCCGAGGTGCGATTGACCGAACTGTTCGAGATCTCGACCACGCGTCCGATGAAGGTCGTGTCGGGGAAGGCGTCGATCTGGATGACGGCCGAGTCGCCGATCGAGATCCGGGCGACGTCGGTCTCGTCGACCTTCACCTTGGTCTCGAGCACGCTCATGTCGGAGATCGTCAGCAGCGTCGCGGCGTCCTTGTTCAGCGTGCCCTGGATCGCGGTTTCGCCGTTCTCCACGTTCAGGCGGGTGATGCGGCCGCTCATCGGCGCGAGGATCGTGGTGCGCGACAGCTGCCACTTCGCGTCCTTGAGGCTCGCGGCGTTCTGGTCGACCTGGTGCTGCGCGGCCGAGTACAGCTCCTTGTTGACCTCGGCGGTCGTCTTGAGCTGCTCCAGCTGTTCCTCGGAGATCAGGCCGGGATTCGTCTTGCGGATGTCGAGCGAACGCTGGTAGCTGCGCTGCGCCTGCTCGAAGCTCGCCTTCGCCTGGGCGACGGCCGCCCGCGCCGAGGCCAGGGCGGCCTCGGTGCGCTGCACGCTGCCCTCGAACTGGCGGGGGTCGATCTCGAGCAGGAACTGGCCCTGCGACACCACGTCCCCTTCCTTCACCGCGAGGCGCACGATGCGGCCCGTGATGTCGGCGCTGAGGTTGACCTTGGTGCGCGGTTGCACCTGGCCGCTGGCCGTGACCGAGGCGACGAGGTCGCGCTTCGTGACCGATTCCACCCGGACTTCGGTGGCCTTGGGGCCGCGATTCGCGGCCATCGACACGCCAACGATTGCGACGCCAACCAGGCCGACACCGATCAGGGACCACTTCATGCGCTTGCTCATCGAAAGCCTCTCGGGGCGGGGGCGGGGATCAACGGAGGGGGCGGCCGGCCGCGGCTTCGAGTGCGGCCAGGTCACGATGGAACTGGAAGATCGAGGTGATCCGGTCCGACTCGGCGCGCTCGAAATCGGCGCGCGCCTGGATCACTTCGACCTGTGAATTGAGGCCCACCCGGTAGCGCTGCTCGGCCAGCAGCAGCGCTTCGCGGGCGGTCAGGGCATTGCGGGTGTTCAACGTCACCGACTGGTTGTCGGTCTGCAACGTGAGATACGCAGCCGTCACGTCGGCCGTTAGCCGGAGCTCCTGGGCCCGGACGCTCCACTGGGCATCGGAGCGGGCGGCCTCGGCCACCTGGACCCGCTGCTCGCGGGCAAACCCGTCGAAGATCGGGAGGTTCAACCCGATGCTCAGCGTGTAGGGATTGCGCTCGAAGCTGAACGGGAAGGCATCCTGCCCCTTCTGCGCCGCGGGCTGCGCCGCCGCCGGCAACCCCGCCACGTAGTTGGCATCGGTGTACTTCTGCGTGTACCCGCTGACGTTGGCCGACAGGCTCAGCGTCGGGAGGTACTGCGCCTTGCTCATGCGCGTGTTCACGACGCTGGCCTGTTCGCGGTCCTTGAGGGCGCGCAGCGACGGGTTGGCCCGGCGCGCCTCCTCGAGGAGCTGGTCCAGTGACTGCCCGGGCAGGACCACGGCCAGTTCCGTGGTCAGCCGGACGTCACCGGGCTGCGGCACGCCAAGCTGCTGGAAGAGGCGCAGCTTCTCGACCTCCGCCAGGTTGCGCGCCTGCAGCACCGCCACCTGCTGCGTGCCCACCTGCACTTCCGCCCGGCGCACATCGAGGTCGGTCGCCGAGCCGGCGGCCTGGCGCGCCTTCGCGAGGTCCAGCTGCAGCTGCGTGTTGGCGAGCAGCGTGTCCTGCAGCCGGGCGCGTGCCTCCTGCTGGAGGACCGCCATGTACTGCGAGACCACGAACTGACGAAGCGCGAGGAGGCCCGCGTCCACTTCGAGCTCGGCGGCGGAGTACCCGAGCGCTTGCTGACGGGTGTTCATCCAGACGCTGGGGGAGAGGTCGAGCTGGGCGTTCAGGCCGAAGTTGGTGTTGACCTGCGCCGAGGTGGCGCCAAAGGAGACGCCGCCGAAGTTCTGCGCGCGACCCTCGCGGTAGCCGGCCGACAGGTTGCTGGACAGCGACGGGATGAAGGCGCCGTACGCCGCCCGCTGCGCCGCACCCGCCCGCTGACGCCCATTGAGCGACTGCAGGTAGGTGGGGTTGTTCCGCTTGGCGAGCTGGAGGGCTTCGTCAAGCGAGAGGGTCGGACTGGCCGCGCGTGCGGCGCCCCCCTGGGCGGACAGCACCGCGGGGGCGAGGGCGAACACGGCGAGGGCAAGGACAGGAAGACGCATGAGGACGGCGTGTGAGGGAGGTCGTCGGACGCCACCCATACGCGCGGCCCTGTCCACGGGTTTCAGCGGTCCCGATTCACCGTCCGGCCGGGTCCTTGGGCGGGTCGTCGCGCTGGGCTACCACCCCCAGACCGGGGATGACGACCCGCAGCACGCGGCCCAGCGGGTCGACCCACACCTGGCGTTCCAGGCCGTCCGGACTTGTGGCCACGAACGCGGTGGCCGTGATCGGCTGCCCGGCAATGTCGATGGTTTGCGTGCCCCGCTCGGTGAGGCGGAGCGAGAGTTGCCGGTTGCGCCGCGGGACGATCACGGCCACGCTGCTGCCCGAGCGGCGCTTGGCGACGAAGTAGTACTGGTGGTAGACGTCGTCATCCAGCAGCAGCGCCCCGTCGGCCACGAGGAACTCGCGCACCGCGTCCACGCCCGAGCGGGCGATCCGGGCGCTGACGCGCCCGGCGCCCACCGCTCCCGCCCATCGCTCCTCGATCTCGCTTCCGCGCCGCACTTCGAGCTGGTACGTCACCGCCACGCCATCGGCGCGGGCCGACAGGGCGGGGAAGAGGCGCAGGTCCTCGTAGACCGCGCTCGCCTGCGCGACGAGGACGGAGGCACCGGTCGGGGAGGTCGACAGCCGGATGCTGAACTCCTCACGTCCCACCCGGACGCCGCGCCGGTTGATCGTGAAGCTGCCCTCGTCCACCACGCTGACCTGCGCCGGCAGGCGTGGCGCAGCCAGGGCGGCCAGCAGGACGATCGAGAGGGGAACCCGGGCGCGCATGAAGGTAGAATGTTAGTGGCGCGGGGCATCGGCCTGCGCGCGGGGCCACTGGCGGAGGGCAGGTGCTGGTCGACAGCGACGGCGAACGCGGCAAGCGATGGGCGTGGGTGGCGGCGGCGGCCGTGGCGGTCGTCGCCGCCGCCTGGTGGCTGCGCGGCGCGCAGCTGTGGGCCCTCGTGCTCTCGCTCGCGGGCGCGGCCGCCATGCTGGCGCTCGGCACGCGCCTCGCGAGCGGCCGCCGGCGGGCAGCGGTCGCGGGCACCCTCGTCGCGCTCGCGGGCGTGGCGGCGATTCCCACGCAGCGCGCCCTCTGGCTCATGCACGCCGACTGGCCGGCGTTTGCCGCCCGCACCGCGCGCGACGGCATCGAGGCGTTGCAGCGCGAAGTACACGCCAGCGTCGAACTCGTCCAGCGCGCGGCCCACTCGGCCCTCGAGGCGCGAGGGGCAGCTGACGGCTCGATCCGGCTGGCGCCGCCACCGCGCTCCGGCGGCGACATCGGCGTGCTGCGCTACGTCGCCGGGGTCCCGTCGGCCTGGTCCGGCATCATGCGCGTGCCGCCTGATTCGCTGACGAAGAGCACGGGGGCGGCCTTCACCCCCTTCTATCTGGTGGTCTACGCGTCGGAGGTCCGCGGAACGGACCGGGCGGTGGCGACGGTCATCGTGCACGCCGAGCCCCCGGCGGACCAGCTCGCCACGGCGGTCGATGCGTCCGTCGTCGCGGCCACGGGAGTCCGGAGTTTCGTCTACGCCACGGCGGCCGACGCCGAACGGTTTCAACGGGTCGTGGTGGATGGCGAGGTGCTCTTCGGCGTGCGCGCCGAGACGCCCATGCCGTCGGCGGCGGAAGTCGGGGTGCTCGAGGCCGCGCGCCGACGAGTCGGACCGTTGCTCGCGCTCGCCTTGCTGGCGATGGTGGCGGCGGCGTGGGGGCGGGGGGCGTCGCTGCAGCTGCGCCTCGTGGCGCTGTGGGTGGTGCTCGCGGTGGTCGCCGCCGCGCCGCTCAACGCCTACTCCAACGTGTCCCGGATCTTCGACCCGGCGGTGTACTTCGCGCGCTTCGGCGGGCCCTTCACGGCGACGCTCGCAGCCCTGGCCATCACGAGCGCGACCGCGCTGGTGGCCCTCCTGGCGCTGCAGCGCTCGCCGGGGCGCGTCCTCACGCGGCGGCAAGCGCTGCTCGCCGTGCTGATCATCGCCGTCCTCGGCCCGCTCCTCCTGCGCGACCTGGCGCAGGGCATTGTCGTGCCCGCCGATGGCGCCTCGTTCGCGCTGTGGGGGGCGTGGCAGGGCGCGCTCTTTCTCGCGGCGATGGCCATCGTCGTCGGCGGCATCGCGGCGGGCCGCGACGCGCTGCTGGCGCGGCGTGGCCTTCCGCCGGGGATCGGCCCCGTGATCGCCGGGCTTGCGGCGTTCGCGGGGCCGCTGCTCTGGCGCGCACCGGAGGGGTGGCCCGACTGGTACACGGGCAGCTGGGCGGCGGCGATCCTGGCGCTCGCCCTCGCCCGGCGCTCGCCATGGTTCGTCGTGTCGTGCGCGCTGGTCGCCGGCCCCGGCGCCGTCACGCTGGTGTGGGGCGCGACCTCGCGGGCGCGCGTGGAGCTCGCCCGCGCCGACGTGGCGCGGCTGCGCGATCCCGATCCGGAAGTGGTG
>JANLSF010000916.1:0-4221 GCA_031362285.1 Gemmatimonadota bacterium
CTGGGCGGCGCGGATGGCGGCGACGTAGCCGCCGGGGCCGCCACCGATGATGAGGACGTCGGGGGAGAGGGAGGCGTCGGGCATGGCGTGAATCTAGCCGGGGCGGCGTGGAATGGGTGCGTGGGTGCGGGAGTGCGGGAGGCAGCTTTGGCGTGAGGAGGCCGCGTTCACCACGACACGTTCACCACAGAGGCACAGAGGCACGGAGGAGGGCGAGGATGATGGTGCAGGATGGGCGGACGGAGAGGATCATAGGGGCGGCGATCGAGGTGCATCGCGCGCTGGGGCCGGGGCTGTTGGAGTCGGCCTACGCGTCGTGCCTGGCGGTGGAGTTCGTGGCGCGCGGCATTCCGGCGCGTGGGCAGGTGGCGCTCCCCGTGACGTACAAGGGAATCGCCATCGCGGCGCGCTATCGGCTGGACTTCGTCGCGTTTGACGACGTGGTCGTGGAAGTGAAGAGTGTCGAGCACCTGCTCCCCGTGCACGCCGCCCAGTTGCTCACCTACCTGAAGCTGGGGCGCTATCGCACCGGCCTTCTGCTCAATTTCAACGTGAGCGCCATGCGCGAGGGCATCATCCGCATCGTGCACTAGAGGTTGCCCGTCTCGCCGTCCTCCGTGCCTCCGTGCCTCTGTGTTGAAGCCGTGCTCTCCGCCCCACTCAGAACGTCGCCGTAACCGTTGCATACACCCACGTGTATGGCGACGCTGCGCCGGTCTCGCGCATGAACGTGCCGGGCGAGAACCGCGCCACGCCACCGTCGACGCGCAGGTGCCGCCCGATCCGCCACTGCGCCGTGAGGTCCGCCTCGCCACCCACGTCGCCCGCGGTGCTGGTGCCCGTGGCCCGGAGCACCGCCCCGGTCACGTCGTACACCGCGTCGGCCGTGCTCGAGCGTTGGAACGCGTGGACACTCGCCCGCAGCGAGAGCGTCGCCGTGGGCGTGGCCGTCGCCACCACGCGCTCCTCGACGACGTTGCGTCGCCCGAGGACGTCGGCAAAACCGAGGAAGGCGTGTGACAGCGGGTAGAGCTGGTCCCAGGTGCCGGTCTGCGCGGCCGCGCCCGCACCGGTGCCACTCGCGTAGTCGAATCCGGCGCCGAGCGTGGGCGCCCAGTCGCCCGTCCACTTCACCGTCACGTCGGTCACGACCATGAACGCCGTGATCGCGTTGCCGCCGGCCGCGCCCAGCTGCGCCCCCCCCTCGACCTCGTAGGAGAAGCGCGAGTCGGGAATCGGACCGAGGTGCCGCGCGCCGATCGTGGTGCGTTGCGCCGCTGGCACGGCTCCCACCGCGTCGGTGCCCTTCACGAGCAGGAAGAGCTCGGTGATGCGGGACTGGCCGCGGGGCGCGTGCGAGAGCTGCGCCCCCCAGAAGGCCGTGTTCACGTCGGGCACGTTCATCCCCGCCGGCACCACCGTGACCGGGTGCGTGGCGAAGGTCGACAGCGACCACGCCTCGCCGCGCCCCTCGATGGCCGCGCCCTGGAAGGTGCGGCGCACGTTGAGCCAATCGAGCGGTGAGACCACCCGCTCGCGCCCGGCGAGGAGTTCCTGCCGTCCCACGCGCGCCGTCCACGTCCACCCGACGATCGGCACGCCTCGCACCTCCACGAAGGCGTTCTGCACGTCGGCATCGTCGCGGTCGGCGGCGCGGATGCCACCGGGCAGGTCGCGGCCGCGCGCCGTGGCGATGCGTCCCTCGACGAACAGCCGCCCGTACGTGAAGGCGTGCAGGTCCGCGTGCAGCTGCACCCGAAGCAGCCCGAACTTGTCGGTCCGGGTGCCCGCACCGCCGCCGAGAAAGTTGTCGTCGTTCTCGGCGCGGGCCCGCAGGTGGCCACCGAGCGAGAGCCAGGCATCGTCGCCGAGCACGATGTGCTTGAGCGGATCGAGGATGTCGCCCTGGGTCCGGCGCGACCAGTCTTCGCGGAAGCGCAGCGACTCGAACGCGGGTCGGGCACTGGCGGGCGTCGTGGCCTGCGCCTGCAGGGTGACCGGCAGCGCGCCGGCGATCGCCAGCAGGAGGAGGCGGTGCGCCAGCGGAGCGGAGCGACGAAAGCGGCACGTCATGTTGGGAGGCCCGGCGCCGGATGGCGCCACGGTCACGGGGCCGCGACGTCGACGATGGCGCGCACGAGGCGGGCGCGGTCGGGTGGCATCCGCACCTCCTGGTGACGCGGCACGCCGTCGACGTCGAGCACCGTGACCTGGTTGGAATGATCGAAGTCGCCGGACGGAAGCCGGCGGTAGCTCACCCCGAGCAGCACGGCGAGACGACGCACGCTCGCGGGGGAGCCGGTGAGCACGCGCCAGTGGGGATCGAGCCCCATGCGCGTGGCGAACGACTGCGCGGCCGGGGCCGAGTCCCGGGCCGGATCGAACGAGGCCAGCACGAACGTGGTGCGCGCACGGGCCCCGGCGGAGAGCTTGGCCTGGACGGCCTGCAGCTCGGATGTGATCACGGGGCACGTCATGGTGCACGAGAGGTAGACCATGGCCACCACCACCGGTCGTCCCCGCAACTCGGCGAAGTCGAACGGGGTGCCGTCGTGCGTGGAGAACCGCAGGGGCAGCGCGTAAAGCGATCCGGCGGGCACGCCTGAGCGGGTGGCGGGCGGCGTGGGCGCTCGCGCGGTGGGATCCTGCGCGGTCGCCGCGGTGGCGAGGAGGGCCATGCCGAGACCGACAGCTGCCGTCGCGTGCGCCACACGAACGCAGGGGAGCGCCGCGCGACGGCGCGCGCCACGGAGGCGCGAGCCCCAACGCCAGGCGCCGCTCATGGCGCACTTCGCGCATCGCGCGCGAGTCGGAAGCCGAGCGTGCCGAGGGCGTAGTGGCCCTTGAGAGACGCGCGCAGGGCGTACCGCATGAAGGCCGGGTAATCCGACGGGTTGGCGACGAGCGCGGCGCCCCCGGCGCAGAACAGCCCGCGGTCGGGGCCGCCATCGCCGCGGGACTCACCGTTCGTGATCACGCTGTTGAAGTCGTCCACCCATTCCCACACCGCACCCGTGGGGATGACCGCACTCAGGTCACGGGCCAGGCCATCCACGGCCGCGCGCTCCCATTCGGCCGTGCTTGGCAGCCGCGCACCCGCCCACTCGGCGTACGCGCTCGCGGCAAACCACGACACGAAGACGACGGGCGCATCAGGGCTCGCTGCGGGCCCCAGCGTGCGGTCGCCCTGCCAATGACGGAGGTACAGGGTGTCGGCCAGCACGCGGGCCACGCGCGAGCGGCGCCACTCCGGCTGCGCCGTGACGAAGGCGAGGAAGCGCGCGTTGGTGACAGGCGCCGCCGCCAGGTCGAAGGGGGCGACCGGGATCCCTTCCTTCGGGACCCCGGCGTTGTACATCGGCGTGAACCGTCCGACGCCCACGTGGCGCCACGCACCGGCGGACTCGCGCGTGGCCGCCTGGGCACCGCCACGCCCGGCAATGCCGCCGACAAGCAGCGACATCCCGAGCAGGGCGGCCAGTCGTTGCCGCATGCTCAGTGGCTCCCACCACCGGCCTTCTGCACGTACTTGCCCGACGCGCGCACCTTGCGCACTTCGGCCACGCTGACCGGGTCACCCGCATTGCCGAAGGAGGTGCGCACGTAGCTGAGCACGGCTGCCACGTCCGCGTCCTTGAGCTGCAGCGACGGCATCACGTTGTTGTAGGTCTTGCCGTTGACGACCACGGCGCCGGAGAGGCCGTGCATGACGACGCCGATGGCGCGTTCCTTGTTCGCCATGAGGAAGTCGCTCTTGGCGAGCGGGGGGAAGGCGCCGGCGACGCCCGGGCCCTCGAGCTGGTGGCAGGCGACACAGTTGCCGCTGAAGACCTGCGTGCCGCGGGCCACCAGTTCCGCCTTGCTCGGTTCACGCGTGGCCGACACGGGCTTGGCCGCGGCCACCACCGACGGTACCGTCTGGATGGTGCTGCCCTCCGGCAGGTAGACGAAGTCGCCCTGCTTGCCCGAGTAGATCGCGAGGTTCTGCGGTCCCTCGACCTTGATCATGCCGAGGGCGCCCTTGTTGAAGGCGCGGAAGATCGAGTGGTCCACGAGGATGAACGTGCCGGGCACCTCGACCCGGAACTCCACCACCGCGGCGCCGCCGGCCGGAATGAGCGTCGTCTGCACGTTCTGGTTCGGCACCGAGCCGGCCTCCTGCCACACTCGGTCGAATATCTCGCCGATCACGTGGAAGCTCGACAGCAGGTTGGGGCCGCC
>JANLSF010000001.1:0-3588 GCA_031362285.1 Gemmatimonadota bacterium
CGCCGCCGTCGCGGCCTTGCCGGGGAGCCACATGCGCACGCCCGGAGCCGTGCCGTTGCGTCCGAGGTCGGTCACCACCACGCGGGGGTCCTGCGTGGTGCCGCCCGGCACGAGTACGCTGCGGAACGCCGTGTCCGTCGAGCTGAACGAACTTTGCGAGATAGCCACGAACAGCGCGTTCTGCCGACGCGCGTTGGTCGCGTCCGGCGATGTCGAAACGCTGAACGTCGCCGGAATCGCCGCCGCATCCGCTGCCGCTGCCGCGAGACTCGCTGCGCCGCCGATGTCGACGAGCGTCCGCGCCCGGCCAAGCCGCGCGAGGTTGAGCGTGGTCGCGTCGTTGGCCGCCGTCGCCGCGGCTATCGCCTTGTCGAAGCGCGTCTTCGCTTCCGTGAAGAGCTGCGACGGCTGCATCTCGGGACCGACGTTGATCGCCGCCGAACACATGCCCTCGCCGAGGAGGACCAGGCTGTAGCCAGCATAGGCGTAGGACTGCCCGAGCAGTTTGCTGCGGCTCGCCACCGCAGCATCGGTCCACGTCTCGAGATAGGCCGCCGCAGTGTCACCCGTGGCGCGCGCCGTTGACAGCGGCGTGTAGATGCCCGGCTGCTGCAGTGTAGTTGGCGTCGCGCCGCAGTTGGCGGTGCCGTACGCCCCGTTGGTGAGCACGCGCCGCGCGTCATAGTCGAAGTTGCCCGTGTTGCCGATCGCCGCAGTCAGTTCGTCGGCGAAGAGGCCGCTGCCGACCACGTAGCGCGCATAGGCGCACTCGAAATCGGCGATTGCGCCGTTGACGACAAGTTGGGCGTTCCCCGGCACGTAGAGCGTCGAGCCGGACAGTGCGCCGGGATTGCGCTGCTGCAGGCTGGTGATGTCGCTGCAGGCGACGGTCGCGGCCAGGGCCGCGCATCCAACGGCGAGTGCCAGCTTCGCCGGGAGTCGATGAGCAGAGCGTCGCATGGTCAAAACCTGAGGTTGAGAGTCACGAGGAACCGGCTCAGCGGCGGCATCGCTGCCTGGTCCGAGATGGCGGACGACGTCGCGATGTTGTTGTTGTTTACTTCCGGGTCGATGCCGGCGTACTTCGTCCAAAGTGCGAGGTCGCGGCCCGTAGCCGTGATCGACGCGAACCGGTAGCCACGCGCGAGGCTGGCCGGGATCGTGTATGAGAGCGACAGCTCGCGCAGTTTCACGAAGGACGCGTTCTGGTAGTACTGGTCCGTGATGCCAAGCGCGCTTGCCGTGGTCACGCGCTCGGCGAGGTACACGGGGGCGAACTCGCCGGGATAGTAGTTCGCGCGGCAGAGCAGCGCGCCCGTCGCGCCGGTGCAGCGCAGGAGTTCGTTGGAGTTCTGCAGGCGGTTGCCGCGCTTGAAGTCCATCAGGCCGTAGAGGCGGACGTTGTTGAACAACGTGAGCGTGCTCGAGACGGCGCCGTTGAGCTTGGGCGTCGGCGTGCCGATGAACACGAAGGGTGCAGACGCGCACGCGACCGGCGCCTTGCCGGCGCCGCCGTCGCAGAGGACACTCGTCGCCGCGCCCGTCGTCGCGTCGCGATCCGCCGACACGACACGCCGCGTGAAGATGCCGCCGATCGGGTAGCCGACAACGTTCGTCTGCCCCGCGCTCACCGCCACGCCGCCAACGCCGCCCAGGTCCTTGATGACGTCGCCGTTGGTGCCGATGTTCGCGACGAGTTCCCACGTCACGCGCTTGCGCTGCACCGCCTGCAGCGTGGCCACCGCCTCGATGCCGTCATTGTCAACGCGGCCAAGGTTGCGCGGCGTCGCGACAGCAAACCCGGACGACGGCGCGACGGGCTGGTTGATGATCACGTCACGCGTCTGCCTCGACCAGTACGTGAAGTCGAGCGAGAGGCGATGGAGCAGCTGGGTCTCGAAGCCCAGCTCCACTTCCGAGCCGCGCTCGGGCTTGAGGTTCACGTTGCCGATGGAGTTGGGCGTGACCGCGCTTGAGCCACCGGGGCCCTGTGTGGGGCTGAACGTGCGCAGCGCCGAGAACGACGTCGGCTGGCGCCCCGACTGGCCGTACGCACTGCGCAGGCGGAGCGAGTTCACGATCGCGTTCTCGCGCCAGAACCCTTCCTCGCTCGCGACCCACGAGAGGCTCGCCTTCGGGTACGTCACCCACTTGAGCTTGTCGCCGAACGCCGAATTGTTGTCCACCCGCACCGCGGCGGTGACGAACAGCTTGTCGCGCCAGCCGAGCTGCTGCTGGCCGTAGGCGCCGATCGTCGTGTTGAGGAGCTGGGCCTGCGTGGCCGACACCGGCGTCGAGGCCGCACTCACCGTCTCCACACCCTGCCCCGGGAAGCCCGTGCCGCCGAGGAAGTTCGAGTTGAGTTCGGTGCGATAGAACTGGCCACCGAGCGACGACGTCGCCTTGAGCGACTCGGTGACCTTCTGCGTGGCAGTGAGGCTGTATTCCGTGGAGACGATGGTGTTGTGCCGGATCGTCTGGCCGATGGAACCGCCGGCCGTTACCGCGCCGAGCTGCGCGACCAGCAGGGGATCCGACGTGAAGCGCTCGAGCGCACGGCTGTCGTCGAAGGTCTCGTCGACGCCGGCGATGAGGCGCTGCGTCAGCCACGACGTCGGCTTGTTCGTGATCGTCGTGCTGCCGACGAAGCGGCGCACGCTCTGCGAGTTGTCGTAGAGCCCCTGCGGCACTTCGGGGGAGTACGGATAGAAGCCGCGCGACGCGGTGTAGCGGATCGAGTGGCCGACGGCCGCACCGAGCAGCGGCGACACGCCGAAGTCGGCGCCGAGGTGACTCGTGAGCCAGACGTAGCCAAGGCTCGTCGAGACGTCGGTGTTGGCCGACGGATGTATCGACAGATTCGCGCGGAAGGAGCCCTGGCGCAGCGCGTTGTTCGGCTCGATGCCGAGGTCGTTCTGGTAGCCGCCCGAGACGAAGTACGTGAGTCCCTGCTGGCCGCCGGAGAGCGAGCCGTTGTACTTGCGCGTCTGCCCGGTCTGGAAGATCGGCGTGCCGCGATCCTTCTCGGTCTGGTAGCCGTTCCACGGGACGATGGCGCCCGCGGCGTCTTTCAGGTAGTTCGTCGGGATGCGGTCCACCGCGTTGCGGAACGAGATCGTGCCTTCCTCGACGTTGAGCGCAAGCTGCGGCTTGTTTCCCGCCGAGCCGCGCTTCGTGATAATCTGGATGACGCCGTTCGCGGCTTCGGTGCCGTAAATCGTCGCCGCCGCGGGGCCCTTGATGATCTCGATGCTCTCGATGTCTTCCGGCGCGATGTCGTTGAGGCGCCCGCCGACGTTGGAGCCCTGGCCGCCCAGCTTGCCGGCCGGAGCGACGGCGCCCGAGGCCGTGGCGTTGTTCACGCGCACGCCGTCCACGTACAGCAGCGGCGAGTTGTCGAGGCCGATCGAACTGCGCCCACGCACCTGGATCGACGGACCCGCGCCAAGTCTCCCCGTGCTCGGCGCGATGATCACGCCGGCCGCGCGCGCGCCGATGAGCGAACTCACGCTCTGTGCGCCCGACTTCGACATCGCGTCGTCGGCGTTGATGGTGGAGACCGAGTTGCCGATCTGCCGACGCAGTTCG
>JANLSF010000003.1:0-4090 GCA_031362285.1 Gemmatimonadota bacterium
CCGGGAGGTTGTGGGGGGCTCCGCGGATTGGCTGGTCGGGGGGCAGGGGCGGGTGGTTTCGGGGCGCAACTGACGAGATGGTGACGCGGTGCCTCAGCTTCGCATCGGGCTCTGACAGCGGAGATGCTCCCCCTTGGCACAGCTGTCCGTCTGACCATATTTATATGGTCACCTTGAAAGTGAGTTCTAGCATGCCACCGAAACGGGCACCCAAGAGCCGGACTGTATCCGCCACCGAATTCAAGGCGCACTGCCTGGCGCTCATGGACGAGGTCGCGCGCACCGGGGACGAGATCGTGATCACCAAACACGGCAAGGTGGTCGCGAAGCTCGTTTCGCCGCCTCAGTCGCTGCCGTCAGCCTATGGGTGGATGCGCGGCACGCTCCAGCCTGGCGCCAACCTCATCGAGCCGGAGGACGTTTGGGATCTCGACGCGTCGATCTTTCCCGAGGGGTGACCGCACGGCCGGGCGGCAACCGCGTGGCCGAGATCGCCTTCGCCGAGTACGGCGCCGCCGTTGGCGAGGTACTGCTCGACACGCATGTGTGGGTAGGATTGCTGGCGCCCGACGTGTTCGCGCTGCCGCCGACAACGCTGGATCGGCTACTCGCTGTTCAGCAAGCGGGGGGACTTCGCGTACCCGACGTGGCGATTTGGGAGATTGCCCTGAAGGCCGGGAAAGGCTCCCTTTTGCGCTCGGGGTCTGCGCGTAGTTGGCTCGACCGGGCGCGCACGGCGCCAGGGACGCGCGCGGTTCCGTTCTCGGCGGAGATGATGATCCGGACGGCAGAGCTGGGGTCGGGTGCGCCGAGCGACCCGTTCGACCGGGCGATCATCGCGACGGCGCTGGTGGAGGGGATACCGTTGGTGACGGCGGACCGGGGGATCATTGCGTGGGCGAGGGGGACCCAGGGGCTGCAGGTGGTGGAGGCGCGGTGACCCGCGAGCGGTCAGGGGACCGGCTCGAACTGGCCCAGTCCCTGACGCGCGCCGTAGCCCAAGGCGATCGGGCCGTTCACGTCGCGAGCGAACGTGATGACGAAACCAAACCCCCGATCGCTTCCTCTGCTACCACCACCCGCAGCGCGCTGGAGGCGAAACCGGTGCCACGCAACAGCATTCGGCCCATCCGTCCCTCCCAACGCGCTGATGGAGACTACCGGCGGCAGCCCGGCACGCGCACACTCGCGACGCAACTGCGCCTCGGGTCCGTCGAGCAGCAGCCCCCGGCGCACCTTCGGGTGACGCGGCAGCACGAACGGCGTCCGCGACTGCCAGCGCGTCGAAGTGCCGATGGCGCTCCTGTGCGCGTCGACTCGTGCCACACCGAATGAGGCCGCCGAGTCTCCGGGACGCCCCGCGCCAGCGTACCCCACGCGCAAGTCGAACCCCTCATCGCCCCATAGCCAGGTGAACTCGGCAATGGCCGCCATGGCCCGCTGATCGAACGCCGTCGGCGCCCACAGCAGCACATGGTCGATGCGACCGTCGCGATCCTCATCAAGCGGCAGGATGTGAGCATGGCCATACCCAGCAAGCGGACTCCCGTCGTGCGACTTGCCGGAGAAGACGGGATGCGGAAGGCCGTCAGCGCCGCGTGAACGGCCCATCAGCGCAGCACGCACGCGGTCGCCAAACCGGACGGCGTCGATCAGCATGGGCAGGACTCGACCGCCAAGCACCAGTCTCACGATCGTGGGGGCCGGCGGCGCAGCTGGGGCCCGCCGCGGCCGAAGCGGCGGCGAGCTGAAGGGCGGGGCATCGAAGCGGAAGTCCTGCCAGCGCGATGCCGGTGGCTCAGCGAGGCGTGACTTGTACAACGCACCCGTGTCGGTGGTGAGGGCCTCGAGCAGCGCATCCGCGGCAGACGGATCATGTGCGTCGCGGGGCGCTAGCAACCTCGCGCGAAACGGGGCGTCGTCCGTGGCCTCCATCGGCGTGACCGACGGCGCGCCTTCTCCCACCTCAGCGCGCCGCGCCTCGACCCAACTCTCGGCCCGTCCGAGGTAGCCCAGCGCCGAAAGCCACCGATCCAGGACCTGGCCGTCATCGTCCGTGAGCGCCGCGCTCGGCCACTCCGCGACGACTTCCGCTCCGTCGTCACCTGCGCCCCGACCCACTACGACAAACGCATCGAAGACGAGGCTCGTGTCACCGGACTTGTATTGAGGCATGTAGCTGCGCAGATGGGCTCCCGTGGCGGCCGGCAGTCGGTACGCGGGCGCGCCCGAGAGCGCACCGACCACACGGCTGAGCACCGCCGGATCCGGGTCCCCGTCGGCACGATAGGCGGCTGCGACGATGGCCCGCAGGATACGCCAAGGAGCGGGTGGCCATTCGGGGATGCCCTCGTTCGGGTGCCGATCCCACGGCGTGGCGTGGAATCGTCCCGCGAGGAATCGAAAAGCGATGGCGATGGACATCAGCCCTCCTCGTCGCCCTTCGTTGCACCCTTCTTCCCCTTCTTCGGCTTGGCGCTCCCGCCCTCGGTCCAGGCAATGGTGGTTACCGGTGGGGACGCGAAGTGCGCCTTGCACGCACCGATCAGTGCCGTGATGCGCGGCTCGAGCTCGGCGCAGGTCGGGAGCGCGTAACCGGCGGGGCGCGTGACGGTGACACTCACGACGTCGAAGTCGCAGGCAGTACGGAGGCGCAGCCCCTGTTCGACGAGTCGCGCAATCTTCCACTGCCCGAGGAGCGTCAGCAACTCCGTCAGCGGCTCGGGAAGTCGATACGAGCGCAACTGGGCAAGGTCGAGATTGAAGAAGGCCGTAATTTGCGCGGCCGTGAACTCCTCGCGGGAGAACGGGACGTTGCCAAAGCCCGTACCCGTGTCGCCGCTCGGATTCACATGATCGTTCTTGACACCACCTGAAGCGACGCTCGCCACATCGCGCGCCTCGACGAAGGCTGAGAGCGCGCGTCGCAGCCGGAATCGTCCGCCCGCAATGTCCTTCTTTGCGAGGAAGACGCCATGCAGCAGCGCACCGAGATCGTAGCGCGCGAGGACCGCGGCCAGTCGGCGCTCATCGACACCTCCCTCTGCGACGACGCCCAGCTCCGACTTGAGCGTCTCGAACAGGGACTTGTCGGACCCCTCCAGGATGTACGGGGAGTTCAGGCGATGCGCCTCCACGAGCGACGAGGTGAGCGGCTTCCCATCGCTCGCCACTTCCACGTACGGCATTCCAGCGAGAAATGGCAGGGGCCGCACGGAACCGGTATCAAGAATGGTCGCCTCCAGCCGATTGGCCATCGACTGTGCGGATTCCACCAGTAGCATCGCGGTCCCGTCGTGGAGCTGGTAGGTGGCGGCTCCGAGGGCCGGAAACCCCGTCGGCTGGAAACGATCACCCTGCACGGGGCGCAGGCGCGCCTCGACAAGCAGGCGGGGGCCGGTGGGAACGAGAGCGGTCATGCGGGCAACCTCGAGGAGTCGGGGGAAGGGTTGGCGACCGAGCACCAGCAGTCGCGCAGGGCGGAGCCGGAGAGCGGGAAGACGAGCGCCGCAGCGATTCGGACGGCCGCCGCGTCGGTCATCACGGGCACCGCACCGAGCGCGAGATCGGCATCATGGGCGCGCAGGTGGCGGACAGCCATGCGAGTTGCCGTATCGCCCCGGCCGGCCGCAAGCGCTTCGAGCATGAGCGAGGGTACGGGCCAGCTGCCGTCGTAGTCTGGGGGGCCGTGGAGCGCGCACAGGCACAGGGCGAGTGCCACGGGCAGCGGCCGAGTGCGAGCCGCGTCGTACGAGCGCTGAGCGCTCGGTTCCTGAACGAGGAGCGCCGCGTCCATGACCGCTGCGAGCCGATCGTCGCCGATCGCGTTTGCGACGAACTCTTGAAGGTCAGGTAGAGAGACGCCGGCACCTCTCGGTGCGACGAGCGACCAGCAACCGCTCTCACTGCGCAGCCTGGTCCGTCCCACACGGACTAGGCGGCGCACGAGTGGCATCTCCGGAGCCATCTCGGCGCGCGCGCCGCTTTCGGCCCAACCGAGACGCGCCCCGTTCGTGATCGGCTGAACGAGCGACCGAAGACCCGCACGAGCCGCCGCGAACCCGAGGCGCCACGCCGGATCGTCGGCCGC
>JANLSF010000784.1:0-8239 GCA_031362285.1 Gemmatimonadota bacterium
CAAGATCCCGATCACGATTCTCATCTGCGACGACGATGAGGACGACCGGATGCTCACCCGGCACGCGATCGAGCAAGCGCACATAACCAACGCGCTGGAATTCGTCGAGGACGGCGAGCAGTTGCTCGACTACCTCTACCAGCGCGGCAAGTACGCGGGGGAGAATGGAACGGCCCCCCGCCCCGGATTGATCCTCCTGGACCTCAACATGCCGAAGATGGATGGGCGTGAGGCCCTGAAGATCATCAAGGGCGACAAGAAGCTGCTGGATATCCCGATCGTGGTCCTCTCCACCTCGAGGCTCGACCAGGACATCATCCGGAGCTACCAGCTGGGCGTGAACTCCTTCATCACCAAGCCCGTCACCTTCTCGGGGCTGGTGGAGGCGATGAACGTGCTGGGGCGTTACTGGCTCGAGATCGTCGAGTTGCCGCCGGCTCCGGCGTAACGCGGCTTCGACCGCGCCGGCTGTGGCGACCGCCCCGTACGCCACGCACAACACGCCCGCTTCGAGCTTCGAAGCGGGCGTGTTGTCATGTCCGGCGCTGTCCGGTCGGGGTCGTGGGCCGGGGTGAGCCCAAGGCCGACGCGCGGTGCGACTACTGATTGAGGTAGTTCCAGAGCCCGATCAGGCCGATGACGCCGCCCCCGACCATGATGACTGTTCCGGCGGAGCCACTGATGAGGGCGCCCACGAGCAGTCCGGCTCCCCCGATGATCATCAGCGCGGCATTGCCCGAGCGGTCGTTGGCGATGGCGGGCTGCACGAGGGTGCTCGAGGCGACGCTGGTTCGCACGCCGGCCACGCCGTTCGCGCGCGTCGGGGCGAGCGAGAGCGCGCTCGGCGCTACGGCGACCGGCGCCTCCGGCAGGATCGCGCTGGCGGCGATCCCCGATGCCGCGGCGGGCGTCGGCTCGGTGCCCGACACGCCCACCTGGGCGCGAAGGGGTGCGGCGAACAGGAACACGGCGAGGGCCGTGGTGGTGCTCAGGCGACGTGACATGGAAGCGCTCCAGATGCGGGACGATGCGGTGAGTTGTATGAATAGCGTCGGCGCGCGCGCGTCACCATCGCACCTATGGCGTAGTGCCGCCATCGCCCGAGGTGACTCCGATGGCTCTCGCACCGTTGCGTGATGGTTCCCGCCCGGCCGTGCCCCTACCCTCCGTCTCGTCCAGTTCGGGAACCGGAGCCCCGCATGTCTACCACGCGCTTCATGGAAGCAGCAAGCCACGACCGGGCAGATCGCCCTGCCGTCGCCACGGGTCATGGGCCGCCCCTTGAGGTCGAGGACCAGGCGCGCCTGACGACGCGCGCTCGCCGCGTCACAGGCCAAGGGGCGTCCGTCGTTTGTCACCCGTGTGAGTGATACCTGCGGCCCTCCGGCCCCCCCACTTCTCGCTCACGACCTGTCCGGAGAGGTCACGCTTGACCCGGCGAGATGGTATTCGGCGGGTCCGCGTGCGTGCGGGACGTCCGTGTTGGGGTGGCCGCGCGAGGCGATGCTTTCGCCGGGCGCCATCGCCCAATTGGGCAAGTGCGTCGTGGGGTCGGGCCGAGCCCCTACCATGCACTCCGTTGGGCGATGGCGCGACGGCGCCCGCTGGGCCACCCGCGCTTCCGCGTCCGCACACGCCGCCGTTTCCCTCGTGCCCGCAACATGATCGCTCCACCGTGACCCTGGCTCTGACGCTCAACCCCTTGGCCCGGCGGTGGTTGGTCCCGTGTGCGTCTGCCGCGACACCGACCAGCATCCTCGCCGTCCAGCAGGTCCGCCCTCGAGGCGCTAGCTTCTCCCGAGCCACCGCACCACACCAGCGCCGATCCCGCTCCGTCCGGATCCGATCCGCGTCCAGTCGGGTCGCCACGGCGCCGGGAGTCGGCACCGAACGACGGTGCACGCGGCCCGAGCAGGGACCGAGGACAACCATGCGCGTAAACCAGAAGGTCGCGGCGTCACTGGTCGGTGCGGTCGTCCTCGTCGCCGCCGCCGTGATCGGCTTGTTCGCCTTCTTCGCCCAGATGGAACAGGCGGCCACGGTCCGCACGCAGAACATCGAGGTCTTGCGCGACGCGAACGCCCTGCTCTCGGAGCTGAAGGACGCCGAGACGGGCCAGCGCGGTTTCCTCCTCACGGACGACTCGGCTTTCCTGCAGCCGTACTTCGCGGTGCGCGACAGCGTGACGGGCCACCTGCGGGCGCTGCGCCTCCACACGCTCGCCGCCGGGTCCCGGGAGCGTCTGGGCACCCTGGCGCCGCTCATCGATGGCAAGCTCGCGGAACTCTCGGGCGTCCTCGCCATGCGCCAGGCCAACGACGCCGCGGGCGCCGTCGCGCGCGTGCGTCAGGGTCGCGGGAAGGTCCTGATGGACTCGATCCGCGTGGAGATCGGTGCCCTCATCGGTCTGGAAAGCGCCGAGCGGGAGCGACAGTCGGCGCTCTACGACGCGGGGGCGCGCCGGCTGCTGTCGCTGCTCGTGGCCGCGAGTCTTGCGGCGCTCTTTCTCGCCGGGCTGCTCGTGTACCTCATCCGGGAGCAGGCGCAGCAGGTCACCCGGAACCTCGTGCATGTGGAAACCCGGAAGCTGCTTGCCACGCAGGAGCTCATGAACGCCCGGCTGGAGGCGGCCAACCACGCCATGGCGATCAGCGAGGAGCGGATGGCGGTGACCCTCCGCTCCATCGGCGATGCGGTGATGACGACCGACGCCGACGGTCGCGTGGTCCTCCTCAACACCGTGGCCGAGACGTTGACCGGATGGACCACGGCCGAGGCGTCGGGTCGCGCGGTGGGCGAGGTCTTCGCGATCGTCAACAAGGAGACGCGCGCGCCGGCCACGATTCCGGTCGCGGCGGCGCTGGCCCACGGGACGGTTCAGGGGCTCGCCAACCACACGGTGCTCCGGTCGCGCGACGGCAGTGAACGCGACATTGCCGACAGTTGCGCCCCCATTCGCGACCGCGACGGAACGGTGATCGGGGCCGTACTGGTGTTCCGCGATGTGACCGCGCAGTACGGAGTGGAGCAGGCGCTGCGTGACACGAGCGCGCTGGTCGGCGCGGTCCTCGACACCGTGGCGGACGGGATCATCACCTTTCGCGCCGACAACGGGAACGTGACCACCATGAATCCGGCTGCGGAGCGCATCTTCGGTTGCCTGGCCACCGACGTGATCGGACGGGACGTCAGCCTGCTCCTCCCGGAGTTCGATGGGCACACGTGCGCGCACGTGCTCGGCGATTTCGCGCCCACCGGGTCGGAGCGTTCGCGCGGCGTCGGCCGGGAGGTCACGGGCCGAGTCCGAAACGGGGACGAGATTCCGCTCGAGCTCACCGTCACCGCCATGTCGATCGGCGGCACGCCCCACTTCACGGCCCTCGTGCGCGACATCTCCGAGCGACGGGGCGTCGAGGCGAACCAGGAGGTGCTCGATCAGCGGCTGCGGGACCAGCAGTTCTACACGCGCTCGTTGATCGAGTCGATCATCGACGCCCTGATGACGACCGATGCCCGGGGCATCATCACCGACGTCAACCGGGAGATGGAGGCGCTGACGGGCTGCACGCGCGATGAGCTGATCGGCGCGCCTTTCCAGCGCTTCTTCACCGATCCGGAGCGGGCCGGCGAAGGCATCCGGCAGGCGCTGCGCCTGCGGCGGGTGACCAACTACGAGCTCACGGTGCACAACCGGAACGGTGGCGAGACCGAGGTCTCGTACAATGCGTCGACCTTCTACGACCGGGACCGCCGGCTGCTCGGCGTGATCGCGGCCGCGCGCGACATCACCGCCGGCAAGCGGGTGGAACGGGAGCTGGAGCACGCGAAGGTCCTGGCCGACAGCGCCAGCCGGACCAAGTCGGAGTTCCTCGCGAGCATGAGCCACGAGATCCGCACGCCGATGAACGCGATCGTGGGGATCGCGGAGTTGCTCGCGAAGACGCCCCTCACGGCGGAGCAGGACAAGTACGTGCAGATCTTCCGCCGCGCCGGCGACAACCTGCTCAACCTGGTGAACGA
Source organism: Gemmatimonadota bacterium (assembly GCA_031362285.1). GTDB lineage: Bacteria > Gemmatimonadota > Gemmatimonadetes > Gemmatimonadales > Gemmatimonadaceae > JACPPC01. The sequence goes on from JANLSF010000784.1 coordinate 4,021, forward strand.
CATCCTCGACCTCTCCAAGGTGGAGGCGGCGTTGCTCGAGATCGAGCACACCGGCTTCTCCCTGAGCGAGCTCGCGGAGCGGGCGATCGAGCTGGTCGCCCCGCGGGCCGCGGAACGGGGGCTCGTCCTCACGTGGGTCATCGCCCCGAATGTCCCCACCGACCTGATCGGCGACCCGACCCGGCTCCGGCAAGTGCTGCTCAACCTGCTGGGCAACGCGATCAAGTTCACCGAGGCCGGCAGCGTGGCGCTCTCGATCACGCGGGACGTGGACGCCGCAGCGCCCGGCACCCTGCGGTTCGCGGTCACGGATACCGGCATCGGCATTCCGGAGCCGGCCCTCGAGCGGGTCTTCGAACGATTCACGCAGGCCGACTCGTCCACGACGCGCCAGTTTGGCGGCTCCGGGCTCGGGCTCACCGTCTCGAAGCGGTTGGTCGAGGCGATGCATGGGCGCATCTGGGTCGAGAGCGTCGCCGGCACGGGGAGCACTTTCTCGTTCGCCTTGCCGTTCGAGGCGTGGGTCGGAGCGCTCAGCCGGGAAGCGGCGCCCGCCGTCAGCGCCGCGATGCCGCTCCCCGACCTGCGCATCCTCCTGGTCGAGGACTCGTCGGACAACGCCGTCATCACGGTCGCCTACCTGCAGGACACGCCCCATCGGGTGGACATCGCCGTGAACGGTGCCGTGGCTTGCGACATGTTTGCCACCGGGGTGTACGACCTTGTCCTCATGGATTGGCAGATGCCGGTCATGGATGGCCAGACGGCGACACGTCGCATGCGGGCATGGGAGGCGGCGACGGGCCGACCCCCCGCGCCGATCATCGCGCTCACCGCCTCGGCCCTGAAGGGGGACCGGGAGAAGTGCCTCGACGCCGGGTGCACGGGCTTCCTGACCAAGCCGATCAAGCAGGCGGTGCTGCTGGCCGCGATCGCGGGACGACGCGTGGCCGACCCGCGGTCGAGCGCGATCGACGCGGGCTCGGTGCCGCGTCCGGTGCGGCTGTCTCCCAAGCTGGCGGCGCGCGTGCCGCTCTTCCTGAGCAATCGCCGCGACGACGTGATCGCGATGCGCGACGCCCTGGTGCGGGGCGACTTCCCGACCGTCCAGCGCCTCGGGCACAACATGCGCGGCACCGGCTCCGGCTACGGCTTCCAGGCGGTGACCGACTTCGGCACCGCGATCGAGACGGAGGCGCGGAGCATGGACCTGGTTGCGTCGAGCCGGTCGGTGGACGCCCTCGCAGCGTTTCTCGACCGAGTCGGGCCCGACGGCACATCCGCGGCGTGAGGTCCGCGCCCCCACCGCCGGGATTTGCGCCGCGCGACGCGCCTCGGGCGGCGACCGTCCAGGTCGCTGGTGGCGTGGCGGCGCGCAGGGCTCGGCGACCTCCGTCATGCGCAGGATGTGCGCCACGTTGATGAGCGCGACCGCGACCGCGATCGCGGCCCCGTCTGCGTTGGTGGTGACGTCGCGCATGAAACTGAGGTTGATCTTGAGGGTGTCGATCGGGAAGCGCCACAGGTCGGCGAGGCTCGAGGGGCCCGTGCCGACGTCGTCGATGCGCGACATCAGCGAGCGCTCCGTGATCTCGATGTCAAGGGTGGTCGGGGCGACGCGATGCTCGCGAATCGGCTTGGCAATCGTCGGCACGAAGCCGGGCAGCAGGGACTGCCGACCGGACACCTTTACCGCCACGCGGATCGGATCGGCTCCAGTCCGGCCTCGACCCACACGCTGATCTGGCGGCAGACGTCCTCGAACACCCACTGCCCGACCGGTACCATCAGCCCCGTGGACTCGAGCACCGGGAAAAACACGGAGGGCGGCACCAGGCCGGGTCAGCGTCCGCTGGAGCAGCTCGCGAAAGTTTCGGCGCTTGGGCAGGCTGGCCAGCGGGTCGTAGCGCTCGAGCCGCCGCCCGTAGTCCCGCGATTCGCGCGATTCCCGCAGCAGCCGGCGCAACGCGAACCCGTCCATGCCGGTCATCAGGAGGTCGGCGGGCGTGCGCCTGGCGAGGTGTCCTTCTCAGTCGGCGCGGGGAGGGGACACCGCGCCGAGGTCCAGGGCCTCGCCCAGCGCGTCCGTCAGGGCGCCGAACTTGATCGGCTTGGTGAGGTAGCGAAAGAATCCCGCAACGCGCCCACGCTCGATGTCGCGCGGCATGGCATTGGCGCTGAGGGCGATCACGGGAATCCGGGCGGTGCGGGGGCCTGCCTGGAGGATTTGCAGGGCCTCGAAGCCACTCAAGCCCGGCAAGTTGATGTCCATCAGGATCACGTCGGGCAGCGCGGTCCGCGCGATCTCGATGCCGAAGAGCGCGTCGCCCGCACTCAGCAGGCGCAGGTCGGGGCGACGCGCGATGAAGTGCTCGATCAGCTTGAGGTTGGCCGGATTGTCTTCTATGTAGAGCAGGGTGTGCTGGTGCACGCCCGGTGCCACTGACAGGAGTGGCGCCGCGGCGATGTTTTCCACCGGCGGCTCGTGCTGCACGGCGTCGGACGGGAGCAGCTCGATCCAGAACACGCTGCCCATGCCCACGGTACTCTCCGCCCCGATGACGCCATCCATGAGTTCCACCAGCCGCTTGCTCACCACGAGCCCGATGCCGGTGCCTTCCTCGGCGCCCCCTTCCTGGCCGAGGCGATTGAACGACTGGAAGAGCTGGGCCACCTTCTCCGGCGGCAGCCCGGGCCCGGTGTCCGCGACCGAGATGCGCTGCCGCCCGCTGTCCTGCAGGGCGCAGGAGACGGTGACTGTCCCGCCCGGCCGATTGTACTTGATGGCGTTGGAGAGCAGGTTGAGGATGACCTGCTTGAGCCGCGTGCGGTCGGCGTGGACGATGACCGCGTTTGCGAACGCGGGGAAGGAGGTCGTGACGCCGCGCGACAGCGCGGACGGCGCGACCATCTCCTGGCATTCCAGCATGACGTCGGCCAGCGCCACCGGTTCCATGGACGGGGTCAGCCGCCCCGACTCGATGACGGCGAGATCGAGGATCTCGTTGATGAGCTCGAGCAGGTACCACCCAGCCCGGAGGATCTGCTCGATGCTCGACTTCTGGCTGGCCGTGGGCGGCGGCGTGTCCGTCTCCAGCAGTTGCGCGAACCCGAGGATCGCGTTGAGCGGGGAGCGCAGCTCGTGGCTCATGCTCGACAGGAAGGCCGACTTGGCCTGGTTGGCCTTGACCGCCACCGACTTCGAACTCTCCAGCTCGAGGTTCTTCTCGTGCAGCTGCGCGTCGATCCGATTGCGCTCAGTGATGTCGCGCGCCACGGCGCACACGCCCTGCAATTTCCGGTCGCGGTCGTAGAACGTGGTCACGTTCAGCGAGACGACGGTTTCGCGGCCGTCCCGCGCGCGGGCCGTGAGCTCGTAGTTGCTGATCTTCATGTCGCGGAGCGCCTGCTTGATGCTGAGTTCCGCCAACCCCGGGTCGGTGAAGTAGTTCTTGAAGGGGGCGCCGATCAGCTCGTCGCGGGTGCACCCGGTGAGCACCTCCATCTGGTGGTTCACGTCGGTGATGATGCCGCGCGGATCGGTCGTCATCATGGCGTCGATGTTCGACTCGATCAGCGAGCGCGTGTAGAACTGCTGGTCGCGCAGCCGCTGGTCGAGCACCGCCTGTTCCGCCTCGACGAGCTTGCGCGCGGAGTTGTCGGTGCCGATCAGCAGGTAGCCGATGATCGCGCCCGGCGCATCGCGGAGCGCCGTGACCGACACCACGGCCGGGAACCGGCTGCCATCCTTGCGGACGTAGGTCAGCTCGTAGATGTCCTCGATGCCGCGCGATGCCTTGAAGACGAGCGCCTCGAACCCCGGCGTGATCGGCGTGCCGAGCTCGGCGCTCAGGGCGTGGGCGCGGGCGATCACCTCCTGCGGGTCGGAGATGTCGGCCGGGGTGATCTTGTTCATCACGTCGGCGGCGGCGTAGCCCAGCATCCGCTCGGCGCCCACGTTGAAGATCTGGATGACTCCCTGGGCGTCGGTGGCGATGCTCGAGAAGTTGGCGCTGTTGAAGATGGCGCGCTGGAGCGCCCCCGCCTGGAGGAGCGCGTCCTCGGCCAGCTTGCGCGCGGAGTTGTCGGTGCCGATCAGCAGGTAACCGATGATCGCGTCCTGCGCATCGCGGAGCGCCGTGACCGACACCACGGCCGGGAACCGGCTGCCGTCCTTGCGGATGTAGGTCAGCTCGTAGATGTCCTCGATGCCGCGCGA
>JANLSF010000034.1:0-4839 GCA_031362285.1 Gemmatimonadota bacterium
CGACGTCGCCCGCGACGATGGACGCATTCGGCCGCCCATCCAGCGAGAGCTGGCCATTGCCGCCAATGCGTGCGTTGATCGCCTGTCCGTTCGGGGCGGTGATCTTCACGCGCCCGGTGGTCCGGTTCACGTCGAAGATGAACGCGGCCTGACGAATCTGGGGCGTGAGGGCGGGGTTGCCGGGCAGCACCGCGGCGGCCGGGGTCGACTGATCGCCGGCGCTGCACGCCGCGAGGGTGAGCGTCGCCGCAGCGACGATCGTGGCGCCAAGCGTACGCGTGGTGCGCGTGGCGAATTGGGAAAGCAGGTTCATACCGGGACCTCCAAGGGGTTTGGACAGAACCGCGCGCCGTCGCGTGCGGTTGAGAGAAGCACGTAAGGATCGGCTTCGTCTGTCCTGAACCCGCGAGGAGCGTGTACCCATCCCGTCGGCGTTCGGTGACTGTCACGACGGTTTGTCACGAACCGTGACACGACGGTGCGACGCTATGGGACGATGAACGTCCCCTCGAGCACGCTGACGCGCGGCAGGTAGTTGAAGGTGTTCACGGCCGCGGCCCCCCGAAAACGAGCCACCGTGGTCTGCGTCGTCGTGCTCGCGCCGACCGGCCCGATCACGCGAAAGCGCGCCCGGGCCAGCGTGATCGTGCCCACATTGTTGGGGGCGCCCGCCGTCGCTTGCAGCGACAGGATCCCCTGATTGATGTCCGAGCCGGTAAACGTGGCGTTGGCGGACCAGGCGCCAAAGTTGAGCGACACGAACTCAAGGACCGACGGGTTCCAGCGCAGTTCGGGGATGAACCAGTCGCCCAGCACCGCGGTGTCAGGCGTGGCCCTCGGCAGGTCCACCGAGACCAGCAGTGTCACGATGTTCTGGTTGTCGGGGGCGCTGAAGGCGTTGTTGATTTTCCAGAATCCCGCGCTGCCACCCGTGCCGCCGGTACCACCCGTGCCGCCGGTGCCGCCCGTGCCGCCGGTGCCGCCCGTGCCCCCGGTGCCGGCAGACGTGATCACGGCCAGCGACGTCGCCTGCGCGCTCGCACCACCCGACGCCACTGTGAGCCGAACCGGGTACGTGCCCGCGGCGGAGTAACTCTTGGACAGTGAGAAGCCGCTTCCGGTGGTCCCGTCACCGAAATCCCACGTGTACGACGCAGCAGTGGTGCTCCCGGCGGCCGAGATCGCGATGGGCGTTCCCACCACGGCCGCGTACGGTCCGTTGGCATTCGCCGAGAGCGAGGCTGTGCCACCCGTGCCGCCCGTGCCGCCCGTGCCGCCCGTGCCGCCGGTGCCGCCGGTGCCGCCAGTCGCGGCAGCCTTTACCGTGAAGCCCGACTCCACCGATCCCACCAGCGAGGTATCGACGGCCACCGTGCCCACCGAGTTGAAGACCGTCACCTTCGTGTCGGTCTCGAACGTCTTGCCGGGCGTCCCGATCACGACAAACCGGAGCGTGCCGAGCGCCACCGTTCCCCCCGTGAGTTGCCCGCTCGACCCGTCATCGGCGCCCACGTAAAGCAACAAGCCGGGCGTCGAGTTCGGACCACCGTTGGGATTGGCCCCCGACAGCAACTGTCCCTGCAACAGCCGCACGAACCGGACGACGGTGGGATCATAACGCATCTGGAACTGCAGTCCCGAGAAGTTCTGCGTCGGACGCCGCGTCATGTCGAGCGACAGCACGACCTGTACCGTGTCGCCCGGAGCGGCGGAGTCGACGCTGAAGACCGAACGCACGAGCATCGCGCGCCCGGACGTCGCGCCGATCTTGCTGCACACCGGCGCGAACCGCACCGTGTCGGACGACAGGGAGCGCACGCCCGCAGAGGCGGTCGAGGCCGAGAGGCTGCAGTTGCTGGCGACCCCCTCGACCGTCACCTGATACGTCCCGGTGAGGAGGGGCTCGAACGTCACGTAGCCGGGCGTTCCGCTGCGCGCGCCCTCCAGCGCCTTGCTGAGGATGAGGGCGGTATCGCGGTTCGTTCCCGGTACCTTGACCACCCCCGAGATCACGACGCGGTACAACGTATCCACGCTCGCGCCGCTGGGGGCGACGCGCACGACGAGCCGTCCCTTCGTCGAGTCGCGGCAGGCGATCGTGAAGCGCAGCGTATCGATCGTCCGGAGCGTCCCATCGCGCACGGTCGAGCGCACGAGCGTGTCGGGCGACGTGCACCAGACCGGCAGATTGAGCATGCGTACGCGGTACGCCCCCGGAGCCAGCGGGGAGAGGCGCGTGGCACCAACGGGAGGAAGCGTCACCGACGCCCGGACGGCGTCGCTGGCGCTGTCGCGCACGGACAGGGTGAGCGACGGTGGGTAGTTGGCCTCGGTCACCGTCGTGAGGAGGAACTGCATGCCAGGAAGCGGCGGCGTTCTCACGCCCCACACGGGGGACGGAACGGAGCGTCGATTGAGCAGGTCGACGGCGACCACGCGATACCCATACGCCTGATCAGCCGAGACGGTCTCGTCGAGGAAGACGACTGAATCGGCGGCTCCAGCGGCGATGCCGCTCTGAAGGAGCCTGAAGTCCCCGGCGTAGGCCTCACGACGCTCCACGTCGAAGGTCCCCGCCGGACCGACGGCGGGCCAGGTGATGCGCACGACGCTGCGGCTGACCGCCGCGGCACGCACCCCATCCGGGGACGCGGGCCCCGATGGTGCCGTTCCCGACACATCGCAGCTGGCGCTCACCAGCCCGACGAGCGCCACGAGCGCGACGCGCGCCAAGGGTCCGCCCCGTCTAGAAATCATAGCCCACTCCGGTCGTCACGTTGATTCCCAGGCGATAGCGTCCCACGATCACCGTGCCCCGCAATCCGGTCTGGGTGAACACCGCTTCCGCGTCCGTCAGGTTGCGTGCACCGATGGTGAGGGTACCCTTTCCCCATCGCCGCGACAGCTTGGCATCCACGGTGAGACGTCCCTGCTCAAACACGTCGGGAATCCGGTCTGCCGTCCCGTTGAGCTGGGCGGAATCGCGCGCACCAATGCCGTAGCGTTGAATCCGGTCGCCGAAGTAGTTCGCGAGGAGCGACGCCGACAGGCCTCGGTCCTTGGCGTCATACGAGACCGACGCGTTGAGCAGCACGGGTGAGAGTCCCTGCAGTTGCAGGTCGCTCTTGTACAGGCCGAAGTTGGCCGGAATCCACACCCGCGATTGCGCCAGCGTGAGATTGATCGTGGCCGAGAGGCGTGACAAGGGGCCCGGCAGGAACCCCAGATTTCGGCGCGCCTCGAACTCGACCCCCGTCGTGACGGCGCGCCGAGCGTTGCCATACGACTGGATGCACTGCGTGGAGCCCGCCGAACTCACGATCTCGAAGATCGGGCCGTCGAACTGCTTCACGAAGCCCGACACCGACACGATCTCGCCGGCCGCCGGGTACGTCTCCCAGCGCAGGTCGTAGTTGTCAGCCCGGACCCGCTGCACGAGCGGGTTGCCGATCTGCAGGCACTCGCCCAGCACCGGCTCATACGTGTCGGGAGACACCTCGCGCGGATCCGGCCGTGACACCGATGAAAACCACGACGCGCGCAGGTTGCTGGACTCGTTCAGCGTGACGGTGAGATTCGCCGACCCCAGCAGGTCCGGGTTGTACCGGTTCACATCCTGCTGTTCCTTGGCCGAGGCCATGGGATCGATCCGGAGGCCAAGGCTCCACGACTCGTAGCGGGCGCCGCCCACGAGGCGCATCCGCTCGGTCAGCGGCAGGTCGACCATCGCGTAGGCTGCCTTCACGCGCTCCAGCACGGTGTACGACGCCGCCCGGTCGAAGTACTGCGTCAGCTGGATGAGGGGGCCGATGTTCTCGGGCGCGAACATCTGGTTGGGAGGCAGGCGGAACTGCGCGCTCGTTGCCGCGGGCGCGCCGGCGGGCGCCACCACCCCCTCATAGCGCAGGAACTGCGACGTGAACGTGCGATCACGCTGCCGGAACAGCCCTCCGATCTTGAACTGCCCTTCAGACTGCCGAAACCAGCGGAAGGGCAGACTCCAGTCCACCTGTCCCGACTTCAGGCGATCCTCGAGGTTGCGCGTGACGATATTCGCCCCGAGAAAGATCTGCAGTTCGTACGTGCTGTCGTCGGGAGGACGCAGGTAGGGTGCCTGACGCGTGTCCGGCTCGAGGCGCCGCGCGAGCCCCGTCGTCGCCTTCCACTCGAGGCGCGAGTTCCCCAGCCACCCGAGCAGGTGGTCACCGCTCAGTTGGGACTGCAACAGGTCGCGGATCACGAACCGCGTCTGGTATCCCCGCAACTGATAGACGCTCTTCTCCACCGTGAAGCCGTTGCCGACATAGAAGGAGTCCTCGGTGTTCCGCGTGTACGTGTTCTTGAGCGAGATCTTCTGCGTGGGGCGGATCTTGTACGACACGTTGAATATCCCCCCCACGTCCACCGTGCTCTGCGTCTCGTCGCTCGTGAACGCGCGCTCCGGTGGGCTGGTGGTCGTGTTGAGGAAGACGAACAGCCGATCGGGCCGGGCCGTCCGATTGTAGGCGTAGGTGCCGGCGAGGATCACGCCCAGCGGTTGCCCGAACAGCGAGAACTCGTTGCCCAGCGTGAACGCGGCCTTGAGGTCGGGCGGCGCACTTGACAGCGGCGGCACCCACGTGGAACGGAACTGCTGCGCGGTTCGGACGTCGAGCGGGATGCCGTAGTACGGCACCTTGGGCGTCTCGCGCCCCTTCCCCGTGACGCCGAAGATCTCGTTCCCCTCGAACACCGGGTAGTTGCGCTCCTGAAACGTGGCCAGGGAGTTGCCGCCGAGCCCTACGCTCAGCTGCATCACCGGCTCCTCGGGGAAGTCCTTGGTCTTGATCTCCACCGACC